>JAEWWW010000070.1 GCA_023396215.1 Bacillota bacterium
TTTTCTGCATCCGAAGATGCATTTCATAAGCTTAATGTTGTTCAATTTTCAAGGTACAAGAGTGCTTCTTTTTGTCGCTTTCGCTGTCTCTCAACCGCTCAGCGGACTTTTATTTTAGCACATTTGCTGTCTCTCTGTCAAGAGCTTTTTTCGACTTTTTTCTGCCCCGGTGGGCTTGTCTGTGTTGCTTGCTCGAGGCAGCTTATTTATATTATCATCTTCGCAAAGGAATGTCAACACCTTTTTTAAGTTTTTTCTACTTTTCTTTTTTCTTTATATGTGCTACAATAGTCCATGCGGTTCAGGGCCTTGTATTTGCCCCTTTGGCCGGCCCCCACCGCCTATATATATACCTTATTATATATACGCGCCCGTAGCTCAGTTGGATAGAGCGTTAGACTCCGACTCTAAAGGTCGCACGTTCGAATCGTGTCGGGCGTACCAAATAAAAGGCACCCATCTTTTTGATGGGTGCCTTTTATTTGGTACCGGCTGCGGACAGGTTCTCCCCTCCCTTTCTGAAGAATAAGCTCCTGCGTCTATTTTGACCTGGTGACACAAGAAGACATTACCTTCCGCCGGGAGAGTGGCGTCTTCTTTTTTATGTAAATAAATGGTATTATAAATTAAAAGGTGTATCCTGTGGTGCAGGCAAACAAGCATTTGTAGAGATTTATGGACGGGAGAACAGATGATGGATAAAATCGTTTTTAGTGATGTGGACGGCACTTTGCTCAACTCAGAACATAGAATTACAGCATTAACCGAAAAAGCCATTCGAGAGCTAAAGAAAAAGGGCATCCCATTTGTGATTATATCTGCGCGAAGCCCATCGGGCATTTATCCCATACTGAATGAATATGACTTTAGATGCCCTATCGTTTCATATAGTGGCGCACTGATTTTAGATCAAAACAGAGAGGTGCTTTTTCACCGGGGAATAGAGAAATCAAATGCAAAAAGAATGATAGAGTTTATTGAAAGCAATCAGCTTGATATGAGCTGGTGTGCCTATTCTCTTGATGAATGGATTGTAAAGGATAAAAACGATGCCAGAATAGTGAGAGAAGAAACAATCGTCAAAGCAAAGGCTGCCCAAGGCTCTATTGATTCCATAACAGATAATGCGGTCAATAAAATTCTGTGTATATGCAATCCAAAGAAAATCGTTGAGATTGAAGAAAGGCTAAAAGAAGCCTTCCCGAGCTATTCCATTGTCAAATCCTCTGATATTTTATTAGAGATTATGGAAAACGGCATATCTAAAGCCGATGCTGTTCATACCTTGTGTTCCTTATGGGATATTCCTTTAGAAAATGCGGTTGCTTTTGGCGACAATTATAATGATGTTGAAATGCTGGAAGCAGTTGGATATGGATTTCTTATGGGGAATGCTCCTGATGAATTAAAGCAGAGGATTAAAGCCTATACCTGTGATAATAACAATGATGGAATTTATTATGCTCTTTTGAAAATGAATTTGATTTAGAGAATAAGAAAAGGCAGGCCGCTGTTTTGGCGGCCTGCCTTTGTTTGATACTGCGTTCATTTATTGTATCTCTTGTTCCAGGCCGTCAAACTCCGGCGTAGAGAAAAATTCGCCAAGGGTGATGTTGAGGCCGTCGCACAGCTTCTTAATGGTAATAATGGAGATATCCCTGCGCTTTTTATCAAACATACTATAGACGGTGGACGGTGTAACGCCTGACAAGGTCGCCAGTTCGTTTGGCCTGATATTTCTTGCCCTGCATATTTCACCAAAGCGGTCTGCAACCATATCCTTTATCGCCAATCGTATCACCTCAGATAAATAGTACCGGGATATTCGCTTGTGCGTATACGCATTTGCGCAAATTTGTAAGACATGATACGCTTGTGCGTATGGAGGTGATGTGGTATGAAAGAAGTTATACTGATAATGGATGATGCTCTATATGCGTTTTATCAAAAGGTGGGGAAAAGCGCAGGCGGCCTTAAGCCGGAAAAGTGATGGTGGATGCACTTTTCAAATTGGCGGGAGAACTTTCTCTGCAGGCAATAAGTGAAAAATGCAAAGAAAGACAAGCAGAGTTAAAATAAACGCCCTTATACTTCACCGGCAATTTTCATGCGCTGCCTCATCCGAAACCAAGGGAGGTGAACAGTTCAGAAACATACCTTGCTGTTAAGAAGAAGGTGTCTTTTTCTATGCAGTGAAATATGCCGTGATTGCTTTAACGGCGGTTACATCATAACAGACGAACAGGAATTTGCTAAATGAAAGGTGGTAATGATGGAAGATAAAAGAGTCGCGATTGTAACAGGCGGCAGTTCGGGCATGGGGCTTGCCATTTCAAAGAGACTTAAAAAGGAAGGGATGGATGTCGTTATCTTTGACATTCAACGCCCGCCGGAGGATTTTCAGTTTTACCATGTTGATATCCGTGATGATGAACAAATTAAATCAGCATTATCCAATATCCCGAAAGTGGATGTTTTAGTAAATAACGCAGGCGTCTATTTTGAGCAGTATCTAGAAAACACTACCAATGAAGAGATAGACCGCATGGTGGATATTAACATTAAGGGCACCTATCTTATGACGCGAAACGCGCTTGCAAAGATCAAAGAAACAAAGGGCACGGTCGTAATCATTGCTTCCTGCCTGGGGCTGGTGCCGGAGTTAACCTCTCCTTTGTATTGCACAACCAAAGCGGGGCTTATTATGCTGACAAAATGCCTTGCGCAGCAGTATGCAGATTGCGGGATGCGGGTCAACTGCGTATTGCCGGGGCCAATCAATACCCCTCTGCTCCAAAAAAGCTTTGCGGATCAAGCAGCCGCTGCCCGATGTGCGCAGCGCATACCGCTAAAGCGGATTGGAGAGGCAGAGGATATTGCCAATATGGTGGCATTTCTGGTAAGCGAGCAAGCCGAATACATAACCGGCGGAGCTTTCCCTGTTGACGGTGGCGTATCCTCTTCCAGCATCTATTCAAAATAGATTTCGGTTTACCGGCGAGGTGGAAATAGCCGCCGCCCCATCGGTTTTTGCACTGCTGTTATTCCAAATAGAAGCATCGGTCAAAAGACCGGTGTTTTCTTTATACCACACCGTGCCGTTTCTCCTCTTTTTTTGTTAGGCTTCTTGCCTTTTATTTGCAAATTCGCTACTCTAAAAAGGAGGACAGGCCGTGCCTGAGCGCCAAACAGCAAGGGGGTCTATATAATGTATGTGGGACACACCACCGAGGACGGGCGAAGGCAGCCCTTATCCCAGCACCTGCATAAGGTAGCTGCACTGTGCCGGCGCTTTGCCGAGCCCTTTGGGGCGGGGGATGTTGCCCACGCCATCGGCCTCTGCCACGACCTGGGCAAATATTCCGAAAAGGCCCAGAAACGTCTGCTGCAAAACGGCCCCCCGGTGGATCATTCCACTGCCGGCGGGCTGGAGGCCCACCGCTTATGCGGCTTCTTTGGCTCCTACTGTGTCTTTGGCCACCACGGCGGCCTGCCCGACGGCGGCAGCCCCGGGGATAAGTGGGATAACCCCTCCTGGTTTGGGCGGCAGAAACGCCGAGTTGGCCAAGGCATCGAGGATTACACCGCCTTTCGCCCCGAAATTGCGCTGCAGCAGCCACAGTTCCCTGCCTTTCGCCCGCTGGGGGATGCCGGATTCTCCTGCGCGATGCTGGTGCGCATGTTGTTTTCCTGCCTGGTGGACGCCGACTTTTTAGACACCGAAGAATTTATGTCGGACGGCAAGGTGGAGCGCGGCGGTTACGAAACCATCGATGTGCTTCATGAAAAGCTGCTCCATTACATCCAGCCGTTTTTTCACCCCACCTCTGAGCTGAACCGCAAGCGCAGCGAGATTCTGCAGAGCTGCATCGAAAAAGCAAACGGCCCCAAGGGGCTGTATTCGCTCACGGTGCCCACCGGGGGCGGCAAGACCATCTCTTCGCTGGCCTTCGCGCTGGGCCACGCGCGAAAGCACGGCATGCGCCGCGTCATCTATGTCATCCCCTACACCAGCATCATCGAGCAAAACGCCGCCGTTTTTGCCGATATTCTGGGGGCGGGCAATGTGCTGGAGCACCACTCGGGCTATGAGTATGACAACGCCACCGACGACCAGCAGCAGAAAAAACTCTATCTTTCCACAGAAAACTGGGATGCCCCGGTGGTGGTCACCACCAATGTGCAGTTCTTTGAGTCGCTTTTTTCCTCCAAAACCTCTAAATGCCGCAAGCTGCACAACATTGCCGGCAGCGTGGTTATCTTTGACGAGGCCCAGATGCTGCCCACCCGCTACCTCACCGCCTGTGTGCGCGGTATCGCCGAGCTGGTGCACAACTACGGCTGCACCGCCGTGCTGTGCAGCGCCACACAGCCTGCGTTGGATGGGCTTTTTCCGCCCGAGATACAGCGGGAGGAAATCTGCCCCGACCCGCCCGCGCTCTACCGCTTTTTTTGCCGCACCACGGTACAAAACCTGGGCGCCCTGACCGACGAGGCGTTGGCGGCACAGCTAAACGCACTGCCTCAGGCGCTCTGCATCGTCAGCACCCGCAAGCAGGCCCAGCGGCTGTATCAAATGCTGGAGGCTGAGGGCAGCTTTCATCTTTCTACCATGATGTACCCCGAGCACCGCAAGCGGGTTTTGGCAGAAATCAGAGCGCGTCTTTCCCGGGGCCTGCCCTGCCGGGTGGTCTCCACCAGCCTGATAGAGGCAGGGGTGGACGTCGACTTCCCGGTGGTTTACCGGGCCAAGGCCGGGCTGGATTCGATTGTGCAGGCCGCCGGGCGCTGCAACCGGGAGGGCAAGCACCCCGCCGGGCAAAGCTTTGTCTATGTCTTTGAGCCGGAAAGCGGTTATACTCTGCCCGTTCTGATGCGCCAGCCCGCCGCCGTTTTTGAGCTGGCGGCCGCCAAGCACAGCGAGGACATCACTTCGCTGGAGGCGATACACACCTACTTTGAACGGCTGTATGACATCAAAGGAGCTGGGCTGGACGAGAAAAGGATTGTCGCCCGGTTAGAGGCAGGCTACCGTGAGGAGCGCAGCTTCCCCTTTAAAACCATTGGCGAGGAGTTTCGTCTGATTGAGAGCAATACCCACGCCATTCTGATACCCGACGGCCCGGAGGCCGCCGCATTGGCTGAGCGTCTGCGGCAGGGGGAACGTGGCCACCGGCTGCTGCGTCAAGCAGGGCGGTACAGCGTGCAGGTGTATGACCACCACTACCAAGAGCTGGTGGAGCTGGGGCTTGTTGCGCAGTTGGACGACGGCGTGCTTTCAATTTTGTCGGTGATGAGCAGCTACAGCGACCAGACCGGGCTGAACCTTTCCCCCCAAGGAGGCAAGGCCATCTTTATAGATGTATAGTGCGCAAACGCTGAAACCCCATCCTTGCCTTTGGCGGAGGAGGGGGTTTCTTTATGGTGGGTAAAGGCGAAGAGGATGCGGGTACAGTCCGCATCCTCTTCTTTGCCACACACGCAAATAGGTAACATTAAACATTTCAATCCACACCTCCCGCGAGGGAGGTGACAACAGCAATAATCACCCGGACCTTTTAAAAGGCAATTTCTATCCCCCGTGGTGAGGCGGCTAAATTGATGCCGGGATAGCCCATGCAGATTACTAAATGGATGGTATCATAAAACAAGTGACTTTTCAACATAAAGCCATACCGCATGATACTACCCAAAATTTTATATCTCAGTATTTATTGCAGCCTTAGTTGCATATTAAATTATACATAGATAACAATAAACGAGATAATTAAAATCCCAGAGGGGGTGATTATTGATGGTTATATGAGGAACCGATATCCGTTCACCCTTCATTCCATAAGTATGCACTAATTATTTTGAGGTTATTTAGCACTAATAATAAGGGGGACGCATTATGAAAGACGGTCATATGGCCTACGTAATATGTTTTGCATGGGGCAATCTCTACTGTTTATTTAGCAAGATTCAAACAACTCACGGAGAAATCGAGCAGACCTTGGTGGTGATAGGTGATTGCCCAATCAAAGTAGAGGTGCAAACTTTCTTGGATTTCCAGTCTGATTCTCCTACCTAAGTCTATCCAATAGTATTCTACATAATAATCCGCACTACCGTCTTTAATTTTATAACCAATCAAAATGGGCTGTGTTTTTTGCAGCCTATTTAAAATTGCACAAATAATGTTGAATATTGTCTTTTGTTGTTGTAAAATTATAACAATAGTAAAATTTGGAAAGGAGTTGATACTGTGGCATATGGTTTCAAGGTGCGGGTAGAGGGCGACTATGCGCTCTTTTGCCGGCCGGAGCTGAAGGTTGAACGCTACACCTACGAGCTTCTTACCCCCAGCGCCGCCCGGGGCATCCTCGAGGCGGTGTTTTGGAAGCCGGGCCTGCGCTATGTCATCGACAAAATCCATCTGCTCAAACCCATTCAGGTGACCAATATCCGCCGTAACGAGGTAGCGGTCAAGGCGCTGGCAACCAAGGCAAATGCCGCCATGAGCGGCAGCGGCGACCCCCTGTTCATTAGCTGCGCCGACAACATTCAGCAGCGGGCGTCGCTGGTGCTCAGAGATGTGGCCTATATCGTCGAAGGGCATTTCAAAATGACCAAAAAAGCCGGCGAGCGGGATACCCCCGAGAAGTTTTACAGCATGCTTTTGCGCCGGCTGCGAAACGGGCAGTGCTTTCACCAGCCCTATCTGGGCTGCCGCGAGTTCCCCGCCCGCGTCAGCCTGGTTGAGGAGGACGAGACCTTTACGCCGATTGCCGAAAGCAGGGATTTCGGCCTGATGCTGTATGACCTCGACTACACCGACCCGCAGAACATTCACCCCACCTTTTTCAGGGCGGTGATGCAGGGCGGCACCCTTGACCTGACCGACTGCGAGGTGATGAGGTGATTTTGCAGGCTTTGGTGGACTATTACGAAGCCCTTGCCAAGCGGGGCGATATCTCCCCCCTTGGGTGGTGCGTGGAGCGGGTTTCCTTTTCACTGAACCTTTCATCTGACGGTCGGCTGTTGGGGGTTATCCCCCAGATGCACAACCGGCAGATGGGCAAAAAAGAGGTTTCTGTTCCCGATACCATGCAGGTGCCGGAACGGGTCATCCGCTCCAGCGGCATCAAGGCAAATTTTCTTTGTGACAATACCTCTTACATACTGGGCTTTGACCAAAAGGGCAAGCCGCAGCGCAGCCGCGACTGCTTCAGAGCCGCCAAACAGCTGCATCTGAAGGTGCTTGCCGACTGCCACGGTCAGGCCGCCGCTGCCGTAAAAGGTTTTTTTACCCACTGGCAGCCTGAAACAGCAACCGCCCATCCCACTCTGCAGCCCTATCTGGAGGCGATGGCCACCGCCAATCTGGTTTTTCGGGTGGAGGGCGGCGGCTGCGCGCAGGAGGATGACGAGATCCGTCGGGCGTGGCAGAGCCATTACCGGCAGAGCAGCGAAGGCCCCCACCTGCGCTGCCTCGCCACCGGAAAAACCGAACCGGTTGCCCCGCTGCACGGCAAAATCAAGGGGGTGCCCGGTGCCCAGAGCGCAGGGGCCAACCTGGTCAGCTTCAACGCCCCCGCCTATGAATCCTATGGGCAGGGCGAGGCTTCCTCCCCCAACGCGCCGGTGAGCGAATACGCCGCCTTTGCTTATGTGACGGCGCTGAACCAGCTGCTGGCCAACCGGGAGCGCCGCTACCAGATAGGCGACGCTACCGTCGTCTTTTGGGCAGAAAATGCCGACCCCAGGCCGCCGCAGATTTTTGCCGACCTGCTAACCCCCGAGCCGGATACCGAAAGCCGGGTGGCGGGCATCCTCCACAACCTTTCGCGGGGCCTGCCGGTGGATGAGGTGGATCTCACCAAACGGTTTTTTGTGCTGGGGCTGGCCCCCAATGCCGCCAGGATCTCGGTGCGGTTCTTTTTGCAGAATAGCTTCGGCGATATGCTGGAGAAGCTGAAATTGCATTACGAGCAGCTTGACATCGAAAGGCCGTCCTTTGACCAGCGCCAATATCTTTCGCCTTCCGCTCTGCTGGCCGAAACGGTGAACCCCAACAGTCAGGATAAGGCGGCCTCCCCCCTGCTTTCGGGGGCGGTGATGCGTTCAATCCTCACCGGGGCAAGATATCCCGAAGCGCTGCTGAGCTCGGTAATGGGGCGCATCCGGGCCGAGCAGAATATCTCGCGGGGCAAGGCCGCCATCATCAAGGCCTGCTTGCTGCGCAACTACAACGATATGAAAGAGGTGGTAACCGTGCCGCTGAACAAGGGCTGTAACGACCGAGCCTATGTGCTGGGCCGTCTGTTCGCCGTATTGGAGGATATTCAAAGAGGGGCAAACCCAAACCTGAACCGCACCATCAAGGATAAATATCTGACCTCGGCCTGCACAACGCCGGGCAGCGTCTTTCCCCTGCTGCTTAAGCTTTCGTCTTATCACATCACAAAATCCAGGCATTACCACAAGGAGCGCGAAAAGGCCGAACTACTAAACAGGCTCGAAGTGACCCAGAACCCTTTGCCCGCCCATCATACGCCAAAGGAACAGGGGCTTTTTATGCTGGGCTACTACCAGCAAATGCAGGCCAGCTTTAAACGCAGCAACACAAAGGAGGAGAAACCCGATGACAGCAATCAGTAACCGCTATGACTTTATCATCCTGTTTGACGTGGAGAACGGCAACCCCAACGGCGACCCCGATGCAGGCAACATGCCCCGCATCGACCCCGAAACCAACTATGGCATCGTGACCGACGTCTGTCTTAAGCGCAAAATCCGCAACTATGTTGAGATGCTCAAGGAGGACGAGCCCGGCTATAAAATTTATGTCAAAGAAAGCCAACCCCTCAACACCAGCGATAAATCCGCCTATCTGGCGCTGGATATCGATGAAAAGTCGGTAAAAGAGAGCAAAAAGACCGACCCTGAGCTGGATTTAAAGATTCGGGATTTTATGTGCCGCAACTTTTTTGATATCCGCACCTTTGGTGCTGTGATGACCACCTTTGTAAAGGCGGCGCTGAACTGCGGGCAGGTGCGGGGGCCGGTGCAGCTGGGCTTTGCCCGCAGCGTTGAGCCCATCACGCCGCAGGAGGTCACCATCACCCGTGTCGCCATCACCACAGAGGCCGACGCCGAGAAGAAGAATACCGAGATGGGCCGCAAGCATATTGTGCCCTACGCCCTCTATCGGGCGGAGGGGTATGTGTCTGCCAATCTGGCCCGCAAGGTGACCGGCTTTTCCGAGGATGACCTTGCCCTGCTCTGGCAGGCCATCCTCAACATGTTTGAGCACGACCATTCGGCGGCCCGGGGCAAGATGGCTGTCCGGGAGCTGATTGTCTTTCGGCATGAGAGCGAGCTGGGCAACGCGGCCTCTCACAAGCTGTTTGATGCCGTAAAGGTGGAAAGAGCCGCCGAAACCACAGAAACTACCAAAGCCCCCGCCCGCTGCTATGGCGACTATCGGGTCAGCATTGCAGAGGAGCAAATTCCCGCCGGGGTCACCCTGCTGCGGATGGTATAACCATGTATGCCGAGGAGGATTTCCTCTCCCTATCCGGCCTGCAGCATTTTTCTTTCTGCCGCCGCCAGTGGGCGTTGATTCATATCGAACAGGCATGGCAGGAAAACCTTTTGACCGTGCAAGGGAATATTCTGCACGAAAAGGTACACCAGAGTGACAGCGAAAAACGGGGCGACCTGATTATCACACGCAGCATGCAGGTTTTCTCCCGCAGGCTCGGCATCCGCGGGGTCTGCGATGTGGTCGAGCTACACCGGAATGACGCCGGTGTGCCGCTGCATGGCCGCGAGGGGCGCTATCTGCCTGTACCCATTGAATATAAGCGGGGCCGCCCCAAAGAGGAGGACGCCGATGTGCTGCAGCTTTGCGCCCAGGCCCTCTGCCTTGAAGAGATGCTGGCCTGCGATATCCCTCAGGGGTATCTGTTTTATGGTGAAACCCGGCGCAGGCTGCCGGTCCTGTTTGACCGGCAGCTGCGCGGGCTGGTAGCCGCTCTGTTTACAGAGATGCACGACCTTTACCGGCGGGGGCATACCCCCAGGGTGCGTCCCCATAAAGGCTGCAAGGCCTGCTCGCTGGCCAACCTCTGCCTGCCCAAGCTGGGTAAAAATACATCGGCCGCCGCATATATATCTGCCCGCTTGCAGGAGGTGGAGGAATGAAAAAGCTGCTGAACACCTTGTATGTCACCTCTCCCGACACCTATCTGGCACTGGATGGTGAAAACATTGTGGTGCGCAAAGAGGAGCAGGAGGTTATCCGCCTGCCGCTGCATAATCTGGAGGGCATCGTGGCCTTTGGCTATACCGGGGCAAGCCCAGCCCTGATGGGAGCCTGCGCCCGGCAGAACATTGCTCTTTGCTTTATGACCCCCAGAGGGCGCTTTCTGGCCCGCGTGGTGGGTGAGGTGCGGGGCAATGTACTGTTGCGCAAGCACCAGTACCGCGTATCGGATGACCCGGCCCTCTCGCTGGAGGTTGCCCGCCACATGATAACCGGCAAGCTGTTCAACTCCCGTTGGGTGCTTGAGCGTGCCACCCGCGACCACGGCCTGCGTCTGGATACCGACAAACTGAAAGATGCCTCCCTCGCTCTGCGCAGCGCCATGGCGGCGGCAGCGGCCTGCGATAACCTTGAGGCATTGCGGGGCGTCGAAGGCGAGGGAGCAGCCCGCTATTTTGGTGTGCTGGATGATTTGATCCTGCAGCAGAAGGAGAATTTTATCTTTACCGGCCGCAACCGCCGCCCTCCGCTGGATAAGGTCAACGCCTTGCTCTCTTTTGTATACACATTGCTGGCAAACGAAACGTCCTCTGCACTCGAGGCAGTTGGCCTTGACCCCTACGTGGGGTTTCTCCACCGGGACAGGCCGGGGCGGGTTTCGCTGGCGCTGGATGTGATGGAGGAGCTGCGCCCGGTGATGGCCGACCGCTTTGTGCTCTCGCTGATTAATCGGCGGGAGGTCAACCACAGCGGCTTTTCGGTGCAGGAAAGCGGGGCGGTAATCATGGACGACGACACCCGCAAGGTGGTGCTAAGCGCGTGGCAGGCTCGCAAGCAGGAAACCATTACCCACCCTTTTCTTGGTGAAAAGATGCCCTGGGGCTTGCTGCCTCATCTGCAGTCGATGCTGCTGGCCAGATATTTGCGGGGGGATTTGGACGCATATCCCACCTTTTTATGGAAGTGAGGGGGTTAAAAAGTGCTGGTTCTTATCACCTATGATGTGAATACCCAGACATCCCAAGGGCAAAAGCGGCTGCGCAAGGTTGCCAAGCAGTGTGTCAACTATGGGCATCGGGTACAAAACTCGGTTTTTGAATGTGTACTGGATGCCGCGCAGCTGGCAATGGTACGCCACAAGCTGGAAGCCATTATTGACAAAGACTGCGACAGCCTGCGATTTTATAATCTGGGCAATCGCTATCAGTCGCGGGTAGAGCATATCGGCGCCAAGGCAAGCTTTGATGTTGAGGACGTGCTCATTGTTTAGTGCGAACCCAAAGCAAACGGCAAAAGGCCAAGGCGTTCGCACCTGAAATGTAATGATATGAACTGATTTTTAGTGGGAAAAAGCGCTGTATAAATATCGTGTTATATTTTATTTATGCAGACCGCACTGTATTGTTGCTGTTTATCTTGCAAGACTTATGCAGTTTTGCTGTCACCTCCCTCGCGGGAGGTGTGGATTGAAATTTCCCGCACCACTTACAAAATAAGCTATCACCCTCGTCACCTCCCTCGCGGGAGGTGTGGATTGAAATCTCATTCATGGGGTCAAAGCTGACCAGTTCGCCGTCACCTCCCTCGCGGGAGGTGTGGATTGAAATATAGTTTTAGTCTCCCATCCGATTCTTTTTTTCGCGTCACCTCCCTCGCGGGAGGTGTGGATTGAAATAGTACATGATATCGCTTCCTAACGCCCCATTCCGTCACCTCCCTCGCGGGAGGTGTGGATTGAAATAAAGTCAGTAACAAATGCTGCGATTACTGCAAAAGTCACCTCCCTCGCGGGAGGTGTGGATTGAAATCGGCTACCAGATGGGCGGTGCACATCTTGCTAATCATGTCACCTCCCTCGCGGGAGGTGTGGATTGAAATCTCGATGGAGACAAAAGCAACATCACGCTGGACAAGTCACCTCCCTCGCGGGAGGAGTGGATTGAAATAAGACATAGAAAACCTGCCCGGTAATATCCTGTTGTCACCTCCCTCGCGGGAGGTGTGGATTGAAATCACCTCGGCGCAGCTGGATGCCAACTACAAGACCGTCACCTCCCTCGCGGGAGGTGTGGATTGAAATCTTGGTCAAGCTATTCTGAACTGCCATTATTTCACGCGTCACCTCCCTCGCGGGAGGTGTGGATTGAAATTGTCCCAGACCAGCACAGACTTTACCGTGAAACCGGTCACCTCCCTCGCGGGAGGTGTGGATTGAAATGTAAATCTTGCCGTGTGTGCGGAACACCTCCAGCCGGTCACCTCCCTCGCGGGAGGTGTGGATTGAAATCTTAAAGCAAGCGGGGCAGAGGTCACACCAGCCGGTCACCTCCCTCGCGGGAGGTGTGGATTGAAATCTGGGTTTTCATACCTATTTGACGGACACCGGCAAGGGTCACCTCCCTCGCGGGAGGTGTGGATTGAAATAGGTATTGGTGTGTCTGTCCCAGCTCTGTGGCCGAGTCACCTCCCTCGCGGGAGGTGTGGATTGAAATGTTGTCTTTGGCAGCACAGGAAGCCGAGAAAATTGTCACCTCCCTCGCGGGAGGTGTGGATTGAAATACCTCCAAATGAAAAGAGGCGGGGTTATTTCCCTGGTCACCTCCCTCGCGGGAGGTGTGGATTGAAATACTATACAGGTTTGACCACAGTGTTGAGAAGGCTGTCACCTCCCTCGCGGGAGGTGTGGATTGAAATATTTTCTCGGCGAAAAGCCGCCCTACGTCCTCGAGTCACCTCCCTCGCGGGAGGTGTGGATTGAAATCGTTTATGTCGATCGCTTCGAAGAGGACGACGGAGTCACCTCCCTCGCGGGACGTGTGGATTGAAATCATCTAAATAATCATCTAATGAATCACATATGGAGTCACCTCCCTCGCGGGAGGTGTGGATTGAAATCCAAACAGTACATTTGCCGGGCATATAAATCCTGTCACCTCCCTCGCGGGAGGTGTGGATTGAAATAATGATAACTGTTGTTGTTGAGTTAATTTAAAACGTCACCTCCCTCGCGGGAGGTGTGGATTGAAATAAATGAAGACGGAAAAGAATAGAATGCCGATTTGGGTCACCTCCCTCGCGGGAGGTGTGGATTGAAATTTTTTTAAGTTTATCTACACAACTCAAGATGCACTTGTCACCTCCCTCGCGGGAGGTGTGGATTGAAATACCACAATTGTGGCAATAATCTAGCTTGGTGTTACGGTCACCTCCCTCGCGGGAGGTGTGGATTGAAATACTTTTATGCCAATGAATTCAAGGATTTCGCAGGTCACCTCCCTCGCGGGAGGTGTGGATTGAAATCGTCAGAGTGCGCGACCGTGTGCGACGCCTCACCCGTCACCTCCCTCGCGGGAGGTGTGGATTGAAATAATGTGCTATGGAGACCCCCTCTATGGGAATGAGTCACCTCCCTCGCGGGAGGTGTGGATTGAAATTCTCTGGAAACCAATGCAGAGAAACTTTATGACCGGGTCACCTCCCTCGCGGGAGGTATGGATTGAAACAGGCACAGCGTCTCGATTTCTGCCATCCCTTTCCGGTTGCCGCCCCCGCTCACACGGGGGTGGAATTTTTCCCCGCCCCTTTACAGGAACATATGTTTGGTGGTATAATAACAACCGGGAGGTGTATCTTTGAGTGGACGTTTTTGATAAGCTGCAGATTTTGGCCGACGCCGCAAAATATGACGTGGCCTGCACCTCCAGCGGGGTGGACAGAGGCCCCATGCCGGGCGGCATCGGCAACGCGGTTTCCTGCGGCCTGTGCCACAGCTTTGCGGCCGACGGGCGCTGCATCTCGCTGCTAAAGGTGCTGATGACCAACGCCTGCGCCTACGACTGCCAGTACTGCGTCAACCGCCGCAGCAACGACACCCCCCGGGCAAGCTTTACCCCCCGCGAGCTGGCCGACCTCACCATCAACTTTTATAAGCGTAACTACATCGAGGGGCTGTTTTTAAGCTCGGGTGTGCTGAAAAATCCCGATTATACCTGCGAGCAGATGATAGAGGCGCTGCGCATTTTGCGGGAGGAATACCGCTTCGGCGGCTATATCCACGCCAAGGCTATCCCAGGGGCGGACGACCGGTTACTGGCCCGTCTGGGGACACTGGCCGACCGCATGAGCGTCAACATCGAGCTGCCCTCGCAGCAGAGCCTTGCCCTTTTGGCCCCCGATAAAAGCAAGCATTCCATCCTCGGCCCCATGGGCTTTATCCGCAACCAGATTGAGGAAAGCTCCACCGATCTGGTGAAATACCGTGGCGCCCCCCGCTTTGCCCCCGCCGGGCAGAGCACCCAGATGATTATCGGCGCCACCCCTGAAACCGATTTTCAGATACTTAACCTCACCGAAGCCCTCTATAAAAAATATCGGCTAAAGCGGGTGTTTTTCTCGGCCTACATGCCGGTGGGCAGCACCCTGCTGCCCGACCTGCACACCAGGCCACCGCTGCTGCGGGAGCACCGCCTCTATCAGGCCGACTGGCTGCTGCGGTTTTACGGCTTTAAAGCCGATGAGCTGCTGGATAAGGACCACCAGAGCTTCAACCCCTATATCGACCCCAAATGCAACTGGGCCTTAAACCATATGGAGCTTTTTCCCATGGAGGTAAACCGTGCGTCCTATGAGGAGCTGCTGCGGGTGCCGGGCATCGGGGTGAACGGCGCCCAGCGGATTGTGGTGGCCCGCCGCACCGGCGCCCTGACCTTTGAGGGGCTGAAAAAGCTGGGGGTGGTGCTCAAGCGGGCGCAGTATTTCATCACCTGCTCGGGCAAAGCCGCCGAGGGGCTGAGGATTACACAGGACGCGGTGCTGCGCTCGCTGATGTCGCCCAAGGAGCTGGGGATGTATTATCATCAGCAGCCCTGGGGGCAGGACGAGCCGCGCCAGCTTTCGCTGTTTGACCAGCAGCCCCCGCAACTGGAGGAGGTGCGCCAATGGCTGACTGCCGCAACCTAGCCTACCGCTACGACGGCAGCTTTGACGGCCTGCTCTGCTGCGTCTTTGAAAGCTACCGGCAAAACGAAATCCCCGCCCAGATACTCCCGCCCGGCGAGGCCAGCCTCTACCCCATCAGGGAGGTGGCCACCGACAGCCAAAAGGCCGCCCGTGTGCTGGCCTCTATCCCCAAAAAGATGGGCACGCAGGGGCTGGAGCTGGTGCAGCGCGCCTTTTTGACCTGCCTTGCCCAGAAAGAGCATTTTATCCTGCTGTTTCTGCGGTTGGGCTACCGCCACGGGCGGGCGGTGCACTCGATGCTGACCGACCCGGTGGTGAACACCCTGCATAAGGCGCTGAAGCATCTGGGCAACGAGGCCCACCGCTTTAACCAGTTTGCGCGGTTTTCGCTGATAAACGGGGTGCTGGTGGCAGAGATAGAGCCCAAAAACTTTGTGCTGCCGCTGTTGGCCGCCCACTTCTGCCAGCGACTGCCCAACGAGCGTTTTTTCATCCATGACCAGACCCACGGCATGGCGCTGGTCTATGAGCCGGGGCGGTGGGCGATTATCCCCGCCGACCGGGTCGAGCTGCCCGAGCCCGACGAGGAGGAGGCCGGCTACCGCCGCCTGTGGCGGCTGTTTTACGATACCATCGCCGTTGAAGGGCGCATCAACCCCCGCTGCCGCATGAGCCACATGCCCAAGCGGTACTGGAAGAACATGACCGAGTTTGCCACTCCGGCCATAGCCCGCCCCGCTCTGAACAGCAGGCGGCAGGCCCTGCCCCCCGCCTCCGAAAGCCTCCCCGAAAAAAGCTTGACCCACCCCTTGGGGGATGGCGTATAGTGGTAGCGAAAGGGGCGTATGAAATATGCTGATTAAAGAGGTATGCGGCCTTTGCGGCCTGACCAGAAAAGCGGTGGAGTACTATGAGCGGCAGGGGCTGGTGCGGCCCGGCCAATTGCCCAACGGCTATCGGGATTACAGCCCGCGGGATATCGCCACCCTCAAGGAGATTGCCGCGCTGCGGGGCTGCGGCCTTTCCACCGAAGAGGTGCGCACCGTTCTGGATAGCGGCGATAAAACGGCGGCCCTCACCCGCATGCTGCACCTGCATGGCCTGCGGGCGCAAAGGCAGCAGTTACAGCAGGAGGTTCTCGCCGGGCTGGCTCAGGATTACCGCATCCAGCCCGCCCTCGAGCAGCTTCGGAATATCGGGGAAAGCGGGCTGACGGTGCGGGAGCGTCTGCTGCTGGCCTTCCCGGGCAGCTATGGGGTCTACCTGTCGCTGCATTTCGGCCGCTTTTTAAACCAGCCGGTTGAAACCGACCGGCAGCGGGCGGCCTATGCCAAAATACTGGAGTATCTCGATGCCGCCGCGCTGGCCATCCCCGGCCCTTTGGCCGACTACATGGAAGAGGCACTGCCCGCGCAGCAGGACCGTCTTGAAGCGCTGGAGCAGGAGATGCAGCACACCGTGCAGCAGCTGGCGGAAAACCCCGAAGCGGCGATAGAGGCCCTCGGGCAGCAGGGCTTTGATATTGACGCGTATATCGCCTACCGCCGTTCGGAGGAGTTTGCCCAATCCCCGGCGGGCCGGATGGCGGCGCTGCTGCGGGAGTTTCAGCAGCAGACCGGATATACCGAGGTATTTTTGGCAAACCTCAGGATTTTGAGCCCTGAATATGAAAGCTACTGCAACCGGCTGGAGGCCGCCAACCAAAAACTGCTGGAGCACTGCCCCGAGACGGCGGCACTCTACGGCGTCGATGCGCCCCAAGGCTAGCCCATGAGGTATAGCGTGGAGGGCGGGGCCGATAAAGAAGCGCACCCCCTCTCCACGACCTTTTTGCGGCTCCAACCTACCTTTGCCTGAACCCGCCTGATGGCCCCCGGCCGTCGGGCGGGTTTGCCGCTGCGGCAATGGCGGCATAGTTTTCAACCTCCCGCGGGTTGCGCCGGGGAAAACCCGGGCCACAGGCCGCTTACCCGCATATGGCGGGCGGGGCTTGGACAAACTTACCGCATTATTTACAAATGGGAGAATTAATTTATTTTAATAGCAAATTGCAACCACCCCGCAGAAATGCTATGATATATTTGTCAATATTTCAGCCCGAATGGGCGGGAAATGCTAGCATGGCGTTTGGCGGTCGGCCGCCCGCAATCAGATGCGGTTTGGCCCCCTCCGGCGGCAGGCCCTGCGAAAAGGCAAAGCCGGGTTTCGCGGGCAGATTGGTTCTGACGGCCCGGCTTAAGGTGGGCTGCCGCCCCCGGCAAGGCGGTGAATAAACAGGATGAAGGAGAGCAAGCTATGTCACTTGTAACAACAACCCAGATGTTTGAAAAGGCCTATAAGGGCGGCTATGCCATCGGCGCTTTCAACGTGAACAACATGGAGATTGTTCAGGGCATTACCGAAGCAGCCAAGGAGGAAAACGCACCGGTTATCCTGCAGGTGTCTGCCGGCGCAAGAAAATATGCCAAGCACGGCTACCTGATTAAGCTGGTGGAGGCCGCCATTGCCGACACCGACCTGCCCATCGCCCTGCACCTTGACCACGGCGACGACTTTGAAATCTGCAAATCCTGCATCGACGGGGGCTTCTCCTCGGTGATGATTGACGGCTCTAAGCACAGCTTTGAGGACAACATTGCCCTGACCAAAAAAGTGGTGGATTACGCCCATGCCCACGGCTGCGTGGTAGAGGGCGAGCTGGGCAAGCTGGCGGGCATCGAGGACGACGTAAATGTTTCGGCCGAGGACGCCGCCTTCACCAACCCCGCCGAGGTGGAGGAGTTTGTAACCCGCACCGGGGTGGATTCGCTGGCCATTGCCATTGGCACCAGCCACGGGGCATATAAATTTAAACCCGGCCAAAAGCCCCAGCTTCGCTTTGATATTCTGGAAGAGATCGGCAGACGTCTGCCCAACTTCCCCATCGTGCTGCACGGCGCTTCCTCGGTGCCGCAGGAGTTTGTCAAGCTGGTTAACCAGTACGGCGGCGCAATGCCCGACGCCATCGGCATCCCCGAAGAGATGCTGCGTCAGGCGGCTAAGATGGCTGTCTGCAAAATCAACATTGACTCCGACCTGCGTCTGGCCATGACCGCGGCCATACGCCAGCACTTGGCCGAGCACCCCGACCACTTTGACCCCCGCCAGTACCTGACCCCTGCCCGCACCGCCATCAAAGAGATGGTGCGGCACAAGATTGTTAATGTACTGGGCTGCAACGGTCACGCATAATCAACTGTAAAAAAGCGCACGCTTCCCAGATTGAGGGAATCGTGCGCTTTTCATTGTCTTCAATATGGTACCCATTTATGGCAGGGTACCCGTTCACTTTCAGGTATCGCTTGGGTATACTGATTAGAGCGGAAGCGCCGGTGGTCAGGAGCCTGACGGCATACAACTCTCCCCCCTGCCCCCTCTCGCGCTTGGATGTTGTATGAGGTTGACGATTCACTGTGCGCGAAAGGGGGAGTTGGTGGGGGGGGGGGGGGGGGGG
>JAEWWW010000121.1 GCA_023396215.1 Bacillota bacterium
GGGGGGGCCCCCCCCCCCCCCCCCCCTTAATGGCCCCCTCCCGTTGTGGCAAACCTGTCGTTTTCTTATTGTTGGGCAATGGGAGGGGGATGGGGGTGGGCTTAGTCTGGTTAAGCCCCTCAGATGAGCAGAACGTGCAAGGCCGGTCAGAGGGGTGAGCTGCGGATTTTAGGCTTCCTATAGATAGAAAGCGAACGTCTTTCGTCCGAATCCTGCAGCAAAAGCTATAGAACAAACATTTTGGATGTAGTATAATAGCAATGAAGATATACGCCAAATACAGCAGGGAGGAAGAGTAAAATGAACGCCTTAGCCGAAAAGCTGGTTTACCAATCCTCAGACGGGAGCAGCAAGATTGCCGCCACCCTTTATCTGCCGCAGGGCGCGCCAAAGGCGGTGGTGCAGATATCCCACGGCATGTGCGAATATGTCCGCCGCTACGAGGAGCTGGCCCAGCTTCTCTGCAAGCAGGGGATAGCCGTTTGCGGCAACGACCATCTGGGACACCTTGACACCACCATCGCCAACGGCAGCTTTAAGGGCTACTTCGGCAAGCGGGGCAGCTACCGCTTTTTGGTGGAGGATTTATACCTGCTGCACCGGCAGATGCGGCAGCGTTTTCCCACCCAGCCCTACTTCCTGCTGGGGCACAGCATGGGCTCCTTCGTGGCAAGGCTCTATGCCGAAAAACACCCCGAAACGCTGGACGGCCTCATCCTTAGCGGTACGGCGAGTTGGCGGCCGATGGGCGATGTCGCCCTGTTCCTCTCCAACGTGATTTGCGGCTGGCGGGGCGAAAAATATGTTTCCACCTTCCTGTGCAACCTCATCTCACAGGGCAACAATAAGAAAATCCACCCCCGCAATACCTCGATGGATTGGCTCTCCCGCGAGCCGCAGGTGGTCGGCCGCTACCTTGCAGACCCGGGCTGTTCCTTTCGGTTCACCGCCTCGGCCAACCACGACATGCTTCTGATGCTGCGCCGGTGCAGCCGCGCCGAATGGTTCACCTCGCTGCCCAAGGAGCTGCCGGTCTATCTCATCTCGGGCGAGGCCGACCCGATAGGCGAGTACGGCCAGGGGGTGCGGCAGGTGTGCACAAAGCTGCTGGGCGCAGGTATGCAGGACGTCGAGATGCGCCTTTACCCCGAAGCACGCCACGAGCTGTTCAATGAAATTAACAGGGAGGAGGTTTTCCACCATCTGATCGCATGGCTGGAGGACCGCACCGCCCAGGTACTTGGCATCTGAACCACCCTGCAAGGAGGATAGCGTGAGAAATCACGCGAAACCGTCATGCGCCAATCGCTCCTCGCCTGCGGCGAGAACCGCGGATTGATGCACAAAAAGACCATTCCTTTTCATGGTCTGCTTGTGCCGGAACGAAAGTGAAAGGAATGGTTTAGCGTGGAAAATCACGCGAAACCCTTATGTGCCAATCGCTCCCCGCCTATGGCGGGAACCGCGGATTGATGCACAAAAAGACCATTCCTTTTTATGGTCTGCTTGTGCCGGAACGAAAGTGAAAGGAATGGTTTAGCGTGAAAATCACGCGAAACCGTTATGTGCCAATCGCTCCCCGCCTGCGGCGGGAACCGCGGATTGATGCACAAAAAGACCATTCCTTTTTATGGTCTGCTTGTGCCGGAACGAAAGTGAAAGGAATGGTCTTTATTATGCGGCAAAGCGGAATCATCATGCACCTGTCATCATTGCCATCGCCCTATGGCATCGGCACCATGGGCGCCGAAGCCTATGCCTTGGGGGATTTTCTGAAGCAGGCGGGGATCAGCTGCTGGCAGCTACTGCCTGTCGGCCCCACCGGCGCGGGCAATTCACCTTACCTTTCCTACTCGGCTTTTGCCGGCAACCCCTACTTCATCGACCTTGACCTGCTCTGTCAGGAGGGCCTGCTGCAGCAGGAGGAATATATCCATCTGGATTGGGGCAGCGACCCCCGACGGGTGGATTACGACTGCCTTGACCGCAACCGTCTGGCGGTGCTGCGCAAAGCCTACAAGCGTGGGCGCTGCCGCGACCGTGAGAAGGTGAAGGCTTTCGCCCAGCAAAACCGCTACTGGCTGGAGGATTACAGCTTCTATATGGCGCTGCGCCGCCATTTTGGCAACTGCTGCTGGCAGCGGTGGGAGGATGGCGTGCGGCTGCGCCACCGCACCGTGCTCAAGGCCTACCATGAAAAGCTGGAGGACGAAATCGGCTTCTGGGTTTACCTGCAATACCTCTTTTTCAAGCAGTGGCAGGCGCTGCGCAGCCACCTGAACGGGTTGGGGATTGAAATCATCGGCGACCTGCCCATCTATGTGGCCGAAGACTCCGCCGACGTTTGGGCCCACAGCGACCTTTTTCAGCTGGACCAGGCCCGCCGCCCCACGGCGGTGGCAGGCTGCCCCCCCGACTACTTCAGCGCCGAAGGGCAGCTTTGGGGCAACCCCCTGTATAAATGGGAGCAGCTCAAGCACCAGAACTACCGCTGGTGGGTGGAGCGGATGCGCACCGCCTTTCAGCTGGCCGACCGGGTGCGGGTCGACCATTTCAGGGGCTTTTCCGCCTACTACAGCATCCCCGCCGAAGCCTCCGACGCACGGGAGGGCCAGTGGCAGCCGGGGCCGGGCATCCATTTCTTCCGCAAGGTGTTTCAGAAGCTGGGCAGATTGAACCTTATCGCCGAGGACCTGGGCCAACTGGATGAGGCTGTGCATATCCTGCGGGAACAGGCCGGCCTGCCGGGGATGGCGGTGCTGCAGTTCGCCTTTGATTCAGACAGCGGCAACCTTTACCTGCCCCACAACCTCACCACCGACCGGGTGCTCTATACCGGCACCCACGACAACGACACCCTCGCCGGCTGGCTGGCCGCCATGCCCGCCGAAAAACGGGCGTACTGCAGCCGCTACCTGCGTCTGGGGGAGGAAAACCCCCTCTGGGACGCCCTCGGGGCGGCTTGGGGCAGCGTTTCCCAGTTGGTGGTGGCCCAGATGCAAGACTTTTTGGCGCTGGGCAGCGAAAGCCGCATGAACACCCCCTCCACCGTGGGGGATAACTGGCAGTGGCGGGTGGAGCCGGGTTGGATTAACCCCACCCTCGCCGAGTATATCGCCCAGTTGGGGCGGCTTTACGGCAGGTATCAATCAAAGCGGGGCTAGGGCGTTTCTTAACAAAAAGGCTCTCCGCCGGGAACAAACCCGGCGGAGAGCCTTTTCATATCTTCTGTTTTTTTACACATTAAAGCGGAACAGCACCACGTCGCCATCCTGAAAGACATACTCCTTGCCCTCAGAGCGGTAAAGGCCCTTTTCCTTGGCGGCGGCCACCGAGCCGCAGGCCATCAGGTCGTCAAAGGCCACCACCTCCGCCCTGATAAAGCCCCGCTCAAAATCGCTGTGGATTTTCCCGGCGGCCTGTGGGGCCTTGGTGCCTTTGGTAATGGTCCAGGCGCGCACCTCCTGCTTGCCCGCCGTCAGGTAAGAAATCAGCCCCAGCAGGTCATAGCTTGCCTGAATCAAGCGGTCAAGGCCGGATTGCTCCAGCCCGATATCGGCGAGGAACATCAGCTTTTCTTCGGGGGAAAGCTCGGCAATCTCCTCCTCCATCCGTCCGCAGACCGGCACCGCCAGCGCGCCCTCGGCGGCGGCAATGCGCTGCACCTCCTGATAATGGGGGTTTTTCTCGATGCCTGTCGCAAAGTCGGTTTCACTCATGTTGGCGGCATAAATCACCCGCTTGTCTGAAAGCAGCGGGCTTTCGGCGATAATTTCATCCTCCTCGCCGGTGCGCTCAAAGCTGCGGGCGGTCTGCCCCGCGTCCAGATGCTGCTCCAGACGCTCCAGCAGCTCCACCTGCGGGGCCAGCTTTTTGTCCCCCTTGGCGGCCTTGCCCACCCGGTCGATGCGGCGGCGCACCATCTCCAAATCTGAGAGTATCAGCTCGAGGTTGATGGTTTCAACGTCCCGCGCGGGGCCGATGTCGCCATCCACATGCACAATCTCGCCATCCTCAAAGCAGCGCACCACATGCACAATGGCGTCCACCTCGCGGATATGGGAAAGAAACTTGTTGCCCAGCCCCTCCCCCTTGGAAGCGCCACGCACCAGCCCCGCGATATCCACAAACTCGATGACGGCGGGGGTCACCTTATCGGGGTCATACATTTTGGCCAGCGCGTCAAGGCGGCTGTCGGGCACCGCCACCATCCCCACATTGGGGTCGATGGTGCAAAAGGGGTAGTTGGCCGACTGGGCCCCCGCGTTGGTAATGGCGTTAAACAGCGTGCTCTTGCCCACATTGGGCAGGCCCACAATGCCTAGCTTCATAAACAGTTTATCCTTTCTTTCAGCAGCTTTTACTCATTATATCATAAAGCGGTTGATATAGTATCACTCGCCCTCAATCTGATGATGGAAATCAGTTCCCTGTAGACTTGGCGGGGTTAAATTTGGATTGTGCCCACCCCCTAAACCCCCTCCCATTACCCTAAAGTGAGGAAGTGGCACAATCACCAAAATGGGAGGGGGCCATTGGCGGGGGCCTACGG
>JAEWWW010000087.1 GCA_023396215.1 Bacillota bacterium
GGGGGGCGCGGCTTCATACACAGACAATATTAGCGGCGTCAACCCAAAAATGAGGGCGATACCCCGCCTTACCGGCGGCAGGTTTTACCGGCGCCGCCTTTTCTCGGCATATCCCTGCAGCAGAAACAAAACCCCCACAAAGATAATGGCGGCGGTAAGCCCAAAGATGAGGGGCATCGGCTGCATGGCTGCATAGCGCATAAAGTCGGAATAAAACCCCTGCCCGTTCACATGCGCCTTCTGCATGGCGCCGAAAACCGGCAGGAACATCAGCTCCAGCACCAGCATTATAAGGCCGGCAACGATGGCGCCAAATCCTGCCATCATCCGCTTATGGGCCAGATTGAGGTTGGCAACCCGCTCGAGGCCCAATGCGCCTTGGGGGCTTTCGCTATTCGCCGCTGCCTGTGCAGGGCTGTCTTTCAGCAGCTGGTCGGTAGAAACCGAAAACAGCTGGCTGAGCAGCACAATCTTGCCGATATCGGGCAGAGCCTCGTCCCGTTCCCACTTTGAAACCGACTGCCGTGAAACCTCCAGCTGCTCGGCCAGCTGCTCCTGCGAGATGCCGCTTGCCTTTCTAAGCTGCTGTATTTTTTCACCCAGGGTCATATCAAAATCACCTCCCGCTGGTTGCTTTTAGTTTAGCATCCCGCCCGGTTGCGTTCCAGCAAGCCGGGCTTGAAGCTTCGCAACCTGCGGTTGCGGCCCCGTACAGCGAAGCAGGTGCAACCAAAAACGCCGCCTCCGCTTACGGGGGCGGCGGCCGGCATGGCCCGGCTTATGTGTTTGTGGGGTTAAGCTTTTTCGCCCTCGCCCGAGAAGGCCTCCAGCCGCTGCTGAATGATGTTGTTGTAGTTGAGCACCCGCCGCTCATACTCCTCGTTCATATAGCGGGAATGTATCATGAAGTCGGCCGAGGCGCGGTTGTTGGCGATGGGCACGTCATAGACGGCGGCAATGCGCAGCAGCGCCTTGACGTCGGGGTCGTGAGGCTGGGCGGCAAGGGGGTCCCAGAAGAAGATGATGAAGTCAATCCGCCCTTCCACAATCCGGGCGCCTATCTGCTGGTCGCCCCCCAGAGGGCCGCTGTTGTAGGCGGTCACCGGCAGGTTGGTTTTTTCGCTGATCAGCCGCGCGGTGGTGCCGGTTCCGCAGAGAAAGTGGCACTTGAGGATATCCTGATTCTGCTGCGCCCACTCGATTAAATCATCCTTCTTGTTGTCGTGGGCAATCAGAGCGATGTGCTTTTGCTTGCCGATGGTAAATTGAATGTATTTGTCGGTCACCATAATATGTTCCCTCTTTCGTCTTTTTCATCGTCCACCCCCATTATAGCAAATGACGCCGCCGGGAACAATCAAGATTGTGTAAGAAAGCGAGGGAATAATACATAGGTTGGAAATAGATTGGATGGGTGTTATACTGTGCTCAGGGATAGATTTTGCAAAAGGGAAGTTAGGGTATGTACATAAAACTCATCCAACCCAAAATGAAAAAACGACCTATGGATACCGATTTGAAAACTCGGATGTCGCCCCCTTTGGGGCTGTATACAATCGCAAACATGCTGCGCCACGAGCACAAAATATCGGTGGAAAATGAGAATATTCAGGACATTGTTTACGACGACAGCCCCGACATCGTCGGCATCACCGTCACGGTGGATGCGCTGCCCCGCGCCATCGAGATTGCCCGGGAATTTCGCGACAGGGGCGTGACTGTGGTGGCGGGCGGCATCCATATTACCACGGCGGAAGGGCTGATTCCCCCCGGTTGCTTCGATGTGCTCAGCGTGGGCATGGCGGAAGGCACATGGCCGCATATCCTGCAGGATTTTAACAACCGGTGCCTGAAGCCGGTTTACAGATGTTGTGGAGAGCTGACCGGCGCCGACATTATACCGCCGGCCTATGACCTGATACAGGAAAAACAGTACCTCTATTGCAATATCATCCACACAAGCAGGGGATGCCCCTTCAGATGCGATTTTTGCTATAACAGCTCCGCGGGGCATCACTACCTAAACCGGCCGATTGAGGATGTTATCCGGGATATTCAGGCGGTGGGTTCAAAGCATATCATGTTTATCGACGATAACTTCATTGGCAACATTGCGTGGACCAAGGCCTTTCTGGAGGAGATAAAGCCCCTGAAACTCAAATGGAACGCGGCGGTTTCGGTCAATATTGCCAACTACCCGGCCCTGCTTGACCAGATGAAGGAAAGCGGGTGCCAGAGCCTGTTTATCGGGTTTGAGAGCATCAACAGCGATTCCATTGGCAGCGTTCATAAGGTACAGAATGACACAAACAGCTATGAGCATGCTGTTGAGGCCATTCACAGCCGGGGGATTATGATTAACGCCAGCTTTGTGTTTGGGCTGGATAGCGACACCCCGGAAACCTTTCGCCGCACGCTGGATTGGATTGTATCCCACAAAATCGAGACTGTAACCTCCCACATCCTGACCCCTTACCCCGGCACCAGGCTGTATGAGGAATTATCCCGCGCGGGCCGCCTGACCACAACCGATTTATCCCTTTATAACACGGCCAGCGTCGTGTTTCAGCCCCGGGGCATGACCGAGGAGCAATTATATAGCGGGTATCTATGGATTTATAGAAATATCTACAGCTTTAAGAATATTATCCGCCGCCTCCCCGCCGAGAAAGCCCAAAGGCTGCCCTATCTGCTGTTCAACCTCTTTTACCGAAAGTTTGGGGGGTTCACAGACGGTTTGTGCAGGCTGATTACATACAAGCGCATCGGGCTGCTCGGCGAAAAGCTATCCCGTTACTTAAAGTAAAACGCCCCTCCTGTGAGAATATTTTTGCCACTGCCGCAAACGCTAATGCTGTGAAATGAAGTATCAACCAAAGGAGAAGCAAGATGGCCAAAGCAGGAATGAGGCGACCCGACCCCAAGGAGCCCCACGGCACCGAGAGCAACCGCAAGGGGCATTTCCCTAAAAACGAGGCGCCGCCGGTGCCTGAAATCAGCGGCAAAGCCAAAAAAGGGCACAACAAAAGCGACCCCACCGCCATACCGGGGCGCGACTAGCCGGTATCAAATGTTGAAAAAAGCTCCCTGCCGCATCATCCAAAGGTGGTGCAGCAGGGAGCTTCATACTGTTGAAAAAGTGAGATTACAAAATATATCGCGCAGGCGGACATGTGCCGCTCGTCGGAGCAAGCTGCACTCCACTGAACCCCCGGTCATTTTATGACCGAGAGTTTCATATCGTTTCGCTGCCCCTCCTCTTTCCCACAAAGCCTTTCGGCTTTGCGGGAGCCCTGATATAATCCTCCAACACTATTCGCGGTGGAGGGGGCAGTGTTGTTTGGGGGTGCTCACGAGGGGGACGGCTGGACGCAAAACCCACAGGTTTTGCGCAGGACACGAAGTCCCCCTTGTGCTGGCTGTCAATACAGGCTGCCGCTACTATCTGGCATAAAGCGGCGGCTGGCTTTCATACAGGTTGTTGCCCAGGCTGTCAATCACCACAATGGCGGGGAAATCCCGCACGGTGAAGCGGTGGATGGCCTCGGTACCAAGGTCGGGGTAGGCTACCATCTCGGCGGCGACGATGCTGCGGGCGATGAGGGCGGCCGCGCCGCCAACCGCGCCAAAATAGACGGCGCCGCTGCGCTTCATGGCCTCGACGACCTGCGGGCTGCGGCTGCCCTTGCCAATCATGCCCAGCAGCCCACGTTCCAGCAGGGCGGGGGTATATTTATCCATGCGGCTGCTGGTGGTGGGCCCGGCGGGGCCCACCGCGCGGCCCGGCCCTGCGGGGGCAGGGCCTACATAGTAAATCATCTGGCCCTCAAGGGGCAGGGGCAGCGGCTTGCCCTCCTCAATCAGGGCCATCAGCCGCTTGTGGGCGGCATCCCGCCCGGTGTAAAGATAGCCGCTGATCAGCACGTTATCCCCCGCGCGCAGGGCGCTCAGCGCCGCGCGGTCGGCGGGGGCGGTTATCTGCTTGATTTGGGCAGCGCTTCTTGTTTCGCTCATCTTATATCACCCCGTAGGCATGGCGGGCGGCATGGCAGCAGATATTGACCGCCACCGGCATACCGGCAATATGGGTGGGGAACTGCTCCACATTCACCGCCAGGGCGGTGGTGTGCCCCCCAAGGCCGGCCGGGCCGATGCCTGTCTTGTTAATCTGCTCCAGCAGCAGCGCCTCGAGGGCGGCGTAGCGGGGGTGGGGGTTACGGATATCGGTGCTGCGGGCGGTGGCAAGCTTGGCAAGCAGCGCGGCCTTTTCCATGGTGCCGCCGATGCCCACCCCTACCACAATAGGGGGGCAGGGGTTGGGGCCTGCCCTGCGCACCATCTGCACCACAAAATCCACCACACCCTGCTCGCCGTCGGCGGCGGTCAGCAGGGCGATACCCCCCATGTTTTCGCTGCCGAAGCCCTTGGGAGTCACCAATATCTCGATGGTATCGCCGTCGGTGATTTCGGTATGCAACACCGCAGGGGTGTTGTCGCCGGTGTTTTTGCGCTCATAGAGGGGGTCGTCCACCACCGACTTGCGCAGCAGCCCGACGTCATAGGCGCGGCGCACCCCTTGCTGCACCGCGTCGGCAAAGCTGCCGCCGGTGAGCTGCACCCGCTGCCCATACCGGATGAACAGCACCGCCATGCCGGTATCCTGACAGATGGGGGTCTGCTCGTCACGGGCGATGTCGTAGTTCTGCCGCAGCTGCTCCAGCACCGACGCCCCGATGGGGGAGGGCTCGTCGGCCTGCGCGGCGCATACCCGTCGGTAGATGTCGTCGCCGATGTTGTAGCTGGCCTCTAAAAAGAGGCGGCAGACGGTGTCCTCCACCGTTTGGGCGGCTATCTGACGCATGGCTTCCATCCTGTTTACGCCTCCAGCAGCTTGTGCAGCGGGGCGGTATCCAGCCGGTCGTAACCGGCAAGGAAATTGCCGAGCTTGGCGGCGATGCGCCGTACCCCGCCCACATCGTCGGATTCGATGTTCAGCGGCATCAGTGGATCGTGGAGCGACATGCGCAGCAGCAGCCAGCCCCGTTCGCCCGCGCCGTTAAAGCTGATGCGGATACCTTCGTGGTTGTCGGGGGCAATCTGCCAGTCGGGCCGGGTCTCGGCCAGCTTTTGCAGGTCGGCCAGCACCTGCTTGCCATAGTCGCCGAAGGCCCCGCCCGCTATCTTGAAGCGCAGCTCGGCGCTTTCGGCGGGCTCGCCCAGCCCTGCCAGCAGGCTGCCGATGGTTTTGCCCTCTCGGCGCAGCCTGGCAAACTGGATGATGATTTTGGCCGAGAGATAGGCCCCATCGTCCAAAAAGAAGTTTTCACGCAGCGCCCCGTGGCCCGAGGTTTCGATGGCGAGGGGGCTTTCGATGCCCTCGTTGCACAGGCGGATGGATTCGTTGATAACGTTTTTATAGCCCCGCTTAAAGCGGCGGTGCACCCCGCCCAGCTCCCTTTCGATGAAGGCCGCCAGATGGGAGGAGGTGACAGAATCGGTTACGATGGTGCTGCCGGGACAATCGGCCAGCACGATGGCGGACATGAGAGCCACCAGACGGTTGCGGTTAATCTCGCGGCCTTCGCTGTCCACCGCGGCGGCGCGGTCGACGTCGGTATCAAAAATCAGCCCAAGGTCGCAGCCGCCCTGCAGCACCGCCTCTGTGATAGAGGCCATGGCGGTTTTATCCTCCGGGTTGGGGATATGGTTGGGGAAAGCGCCGTCCGGCTCCAAAAAGCGGCTGGCGGAGGTATCGGCCCCCAGCGGCTCCAGCACGCGGGTGGCGAAGAAGCCCCCAGCCCCGTTGCCCGCGTCCACCGCAATCTTCAGGCCGGTCAGCGGCTGCTGGTAGTTGTCGGGGTCGTTGATGCCGGCGCGGATTTTATCGGCCAGATAGGCTGCGTAGTCGCCGATTAAATCCACCTGCTGCACCTTGCCGCCGCCCCCGGCGGGCAGGCTGCCTGCCGCGGTACCGGTCAGCCAGGCGATGTCGGTTTTCTCAAGGCCGCCGTCGGCGGTGAAAAACTTCAGCCCGTTGCGGTTGTAGGGCAGGTGGCTGGCGGTAATCATAATGGCGCCGTCGCAGCGGTGGCCCTCCAGCACGGTGGACATAAACATGGCGGGGGTAGAGGCCATGCCGCAGTCGGCGACCGCGGCCCCGGCCCCGGTCAGCCCCTCCGTGACGGCGGCGGCCAGCGCAGGGCCCGAAAGGCGGGAATCACGCCCCACCGCCACCCGCAAAGCGCCGCAGGGCTTGCCGTATTTTTCAGACAGCCAAAGGGCAAAGGCTGCCGCTATGTCACAGGCGGCCTGAGGGGTGAGGGTCACCGGCTCGCCGGGCACCCCTTCAATGGCCACTCCGCGGATATCGCTGCCGTTTTGAATATTGGTGTAGTCCTTCATGCTGCGTCCTCCTGATTTTATAAAAAGGTTGGCCAGCGCCGCCGTTTCGGGTTTGCCCGGCGGCGGACGCTTCCGCTTGCGAAAAACAATGTAGAAGTTTATACGGTGGTTGCCAAGGCAATCCGGGGTATAAAAGGATAAAAGATAACAGGCAACCAAGCGGCAAAAAAGCGTGCAAGACGAGGCGGCAAACGCAGCAAATGAGGGGAGCATATTCGATATATGTGACCGACGTTTGCAAGTGCAGCCAACAAAGCAAGTAAAATGCTTATAAATCATTTTACGGTTGCACGTTTTTTGGCAGTTTGGGGGCTAGAGGAGCTTGTCCAGCTTGGTGAAAACCGAAAGCGCATTGTGGTAAAACACCGCCTCGTGGTGCTTGGGTGGGATGATATGGGAGATGAGAGCGATGTAATCCTGCATGCGCACAAGGGGCCAGTCGGAGCCATAGAGCAGCTTGGAATAATCCCCCAGACAGGCGAGCCAGGTCTGGATATGCTGCACAAAGCCGCCGTAGTTTTCCAGAAAACCGCCTACGGTGAACCGGCCCTCGGCAAAGGCTGAAAGGTCGATGCTGACGTTGGGGTTTTTGCGGGCGACCTCCACCGCGTCGATAATCCACGGGTTGCCGCAGTGGGCCATCACAAACCGGGTATGGGGGAAGGCCACCGCCACCTCGTCCACCGTCAGGGGATGGGCATACTTCAGCAGCGCCCGCCGGTTGGCGGTATCGCCGGTGTGTATCACCACCGGGACATCCAACTGGGCGGCAAGGTCATAGAAGGGGTGAAACACCGAATCACTGACATACAGGGGGTGGTAGCCGGGGTAGAGCTTGAGCCCCACCACACGGGGGCTTTGCAGGCAGCGGGCAAAGCGCTCCACCACTGCGGGGATATCCTGCGGCTGCATCCCCACCGGGCTGAGCCCGGCGCAGGAGGCGATGTTGGCGGGGCAGCGCCCCGCGGGGATATCCATGCCGTCTAAGTCGGCCAGAAAGGGGCCGTGGTCCGGCGGGCCGTTTTCGCCGCCCGCGCCCATGGCCACCGCCATTACGATATTGTTTTGCGCCAGCATCTGCTGCACCGCTTCCATGCTGTTATGCTCCCCCACAGCGGCGGCTGACTGGTCAAACCAGCTTCGGTTTGAAAGATGCAGATGCGCATCGATAATCTTCATTGGTCACGCTCCTTAAAGAGAGGGCAGTTGCATTGTTATTTTAACACAAACGCCGGCCAAAAGAAATTGCCCGGCGTGTAGAAAAACCGTTTGCCAAACAGAAAGATGCGCGGCCCCGGGCACAACAAAGCACCGGGCATAGACGGCCCGGTGCAAAAGCAGTGTGGACGCCCCCGCTTGGGGGAGTGTGAAGACAGGCCGAACCCTGCCCTTCAAAGGGGAGCAATAAAAAGAGGCGGCCCGCACACCGCCTGATTTTATCGAGTTGCAAGAACTGTTTGCCGGGCTTGTCCGGCGTCTTCGACCGGGGCGTTGCAGGTGCGCTCTATGTATGCCTGTTCTGCCTGCTGTTGCAGCGCCCCAAGCCTGATCATGATAGATTGCAGCTCGTTTGTGATGCTGCCGATACCGTGGAATAAGATTAAATATTCCTTCGACAGCTCGTCGGGTGAAAGGGTGTGCATTTGTTTCGCTCCTTTTAAATGCTTAATCTCGGGAAAATAACCCTTTGCAGTGTAGCACCATAGAAAGGAAAATTTTGTCAAAATTTGTAATTAATAAAAATATTTACGGGGGTTCTGCCAAACTCAGGAATGAAAGCTCCTGTTCCACCTGTGCGGTAAGGGCGGATTTCTCGTTTTGGGGCAGAAAAGCGGTGGCAAGGCTGTTGCGCACCACCTGCACAAGCTGGGCGGGAGTAAAGGCAAACCGCTCGGCCAGAATGGTGTATTCCCGGGTGGAGGTGGTACCCGATACGGTGCGGTTGTCGGTGTTGACCGAAACCATCAGGCCGGCGGCCAGATAGTCGGCCACCGGGTACTGCTGCCAGCCGGCCACCGCCCGGGTCTGGATGTTGCTGGTGGGGCACATCTCAATGCCGATGCCCTCCTGCCGCACCAGCTCCAGCAGGGCGGGGTCATCCCGCAGGCTGGTGCCGTGGCCGATGCGGGCCGCGCCCAGCGACACCGCGTCGCCAATGTTGGAGGCGGGGCCGTTTTCCCCCGCGTGGATGGTAAAGGCCAGCCCCCGCGCCGCAGCCTGCTCAAACAGCAGCCGCTGGGTCATGGGCGGGTAGTTTTTTTCGTCGCCTGCGATATCCACCGCCACCACCCCCTGCGGTGCAAAGGCGGCAGCCAGCTCGATGAGGGCGAGGTTGTGCTGCACCGGCTCGTGTCGCATGCCAATGAGAATGGCCCGGGCGATGGTTCCGGTGGCCTGCTGCCCCTCGGCCAGCCCCAGGCAGACGGCCTCGGTTGCCTGCGACAGGGTAAGCCCCCGGCCCAGATGCAGCCGCGGGGCGAAGCGCACCTCAATATACCGCACCTGCTCGGCGGCGGCCTGCGCCACAAGGTCGTGGGCGGCCTGCCGCAGGGCCTGCGCGGTTTGCAGGTAGGGCAGTACGAAATCAAAGCGGGCCAGATAATCCAGCAGGTCGCGGCAATGGTCGCCCGCCTGCATATGGGCCAGCAGTGCCGCCTCGCCCCCCGGCGGCAACGGCAGGTTCTGCTGCCGGGCAAGCCGGCTCAGGGTTTCGGGGGTGATGCTGCCGTCAAGGTGGCAGTGCAGGTCAAGCTTGGGCATGCGGGTTATCAGCTGCTGCATGGTGGGTTCCTCCTCCGGGCTTGGCCGCGCGGCGCGCTTACAGCGCGAAACCCTGCGGGCCGCCTGCTGGTGTCGTTGCACCGAGGGTCTGGGGCCTGCTTGCAGGCTGTATCAGCCCTGCGGTGGAATATATTCTTCCTCGCTGGTGAAGCTTAAATGGCCGGATTCATAGGGCTTGCCGTCGATTAAAAATTTCAGGTTTTCAATCCCTCTGACGTTGCGGATAAAGGTGGCCCCCACGCTGGCCAGCATGTTGGTTTCCAGCGTACTGCCCACCGCGATGGCCGGGGCGCTTTCGGCCTTGAAATCCACCATCAGCGTGTGGTTTTCCTGGGTCAGGCTGTTGACCGCCAAAATACCTATCCCATCGGGGCCGAAGCTTTCGTTCTGAAAATATTCGGTATCCGCATACTGCTGCCGCAGCAAATCGAGGATGTCGTAAAGGTCGATATCGGGGCTGGGCAGTTCCAGCTCAATATGGTTATAGCGCTTCTCGTCGGTAAAGATAAAGAGGGTGAGGCGATTGCTGTCAAAGAGGAAGGAGGGCTTTTGCGGGGTGTCCTTTGAGGATTCGGGCAGGGCGGACGAGGAAGGGGTATCGGGCGCCTGCTTTTGGCAGCCCGCCGATACAATCAGCACCAGCGCCGCCAACAGGCAGAGCAGTTGTTTTTTCACTGGTATAACCTCCTTTCCAGAGACATCATACTGCTTTAAGAGTATAGGATATGCAGACGGCTGTCAATTATAATCGGCAGGCCGAAGAAAGGGCGGCAGGGGCGGTTTTGCGTTCTTTTATTTGACCACCGCCCGGGAAAAATGCTACTATTTAGAAAATATCCCGATTTTCATCATATATTTGCTGAACAGGAGGCATTATGCGGAAAAAATTTATTCACCGTGTTTTTAGCCGCACCACCATTGTAGCAACGCTGATACTTCTGCAGATTGCTGTCCTTACCTTTGCCATCTGGCAGCTGAGCAGCTACTTTGTGTATGTCTATGCGGCCTTTGAGGTGCTCAGCCTTGTGGTGGTCGTATGGATGGTGGGGCATAAGGACAACCCCTCCTACAAGCTGGCATGGACCATCCCCATTCTGCTTTTCCCGGTGTTTGGGGGGCTTTTTTACCTGCTTTTTGGGGGCAAAAAGGCAACCGGCACCTTCCGCAGGCGGATGGAAAGGGCCTTTATCAGCTGGGCGCCCAGCCTTGTGCAGGACGATAGGGTGATGAAGGAGATCAGCGCAATCGACCGCTCGGCGGCCAATCAGGCGCGGTATCTGGCGGCCTGCTCCACCTACCCGCTGCACAAAAACACCATGACCCGCTACCTTTCACCCGGCGAGGTGAAGTTTGAGGCGCTGTGCGAGGAGCTTGAAAAGGCGGAGCACTATATCTTTTTGGAGTACTTCATCATCGGCGAAGGGGTGATGTGGGGACGGGTGCTGGATATTTTGCGGCGCAAGGCCGCCCAAGGGGTGGATGTCCGGGTGATGTACGACGACGTGGGCTGCTCACACACGCTGCCCTCGGGGTACCACCTTGTCCTGCGCAAAATGGGCATCAAATGCATGGTGTTCAATCCCTTTCGCCCGGTGATGTCGTTGATGCTCAACAACCGCGACCACCGCAAGATAGCGGTGATTGACGGGCATACCGGCTTCACCGGGGGCATCAACCTTGCCGATGAGTATATCAACGAGTATGAACGTTTTGGCAGGTGGAAGGATGCTGCCATCATGCTCAAGGGCGAGGCTGTTTGGAACCTGACCATCATGTTTTTGCAGGTCTGGAACTTTATGAGCGGGGTGGAGGAAAACTACAGCCGGTTTATGCCTCACGTTCACCACCCGGAGCCCTTTGAAAGCGACGGCTTTGTGCTGCCCTATGGCGACAGCCCGCTGGACGAGGAAAACGTGGGCGAGAGCGCCTATCTGAATATCATCGGGCGGGCCAAGGATTATATCTATATCAACACCCCCTACCTGATTGTGGATAACGAGCTGGTGACCGCCCTCTGCCTTGCCGCAAAAAGCGGGGTGGATGTGCGCATTGTGACCCCGGCTATCCCCGATAAATGGTTTGTGCATATGGTGACCCAGGCCTACTACCAGCAGCTGGTGGAGGCGGGGGTAAAGATATACGAGTTTGTTCCCGGGTTCATCCACTCCAAAACCTTTGTGGCCGACGATGAAATCGGGGTGGTGGGCACCATCAATCTGGATTACCGCAGCCTTTACCTGCACTTTGAGTGCGCCGTTTGGCTCTACCGCACCCGCTCGGTGATGGAGATTAAAGAGGACTTCCTTGAAACGCTGACTCTCTGCCGCCAGATATCGCTGGAGGACTGCACCAACATCGGCTTTTTTAAGCGGATTTTGCGCGGGGTGCTGCGGGCATTCGCCCCGCTGATGTAGGTTTTTGTGACTCGCCGCCGACCTCGCCACGGGTGACAGGGGGAATAAGAAGAATTGGCTGTAGGGGCGGATAGCATCTGCCCACGTTCTTTGGCCTAAAACCATGCGGGCGGCTGATAGCCGCCCCTACAACTATAGCCGCGAAACATCGGCCCGACGATTACCACCTCGCCACAGGCGACACCCTTCCAAGGAGGGAAATTTGCCCGCCGTTAAAAACAAAAAACAGCCCTCGCCCGCGTATCAACGGGTGAGGGCTGTTTTATATGGGCTTAAAAGATGTTGTGTTAAACCACCACCGCGCCGTGGCGCAGCGCAAGGCTATCCAGCAGGCCCCGGTCAAGGGCTGAGCGCGAGTCGATAATCCCCCGGCCATGGTAGTAAAACAGAGCGGCCTCAAGGGCTTCGGGGCTGTCGGAGAGCAGGGCCAGCGGCAGGTTGGCCAGATGGCTGTTGAGCGACAGGTGGTAGGCGTCGTCGGGGGTTTCGACCAGCACGCAAATCACGTCGCAGCCGCTTTCCTCAAGGCCAATCAGCTCCTCCCACATATCCACCCCGCAGGGCAGCGGGGGCGAAAGCTCGAGGTTTTCATCCAGATAAAAAAGCTCCCGCGCGGTGGCAAGCAGAATAATATCTTGATGATTGATGAGGGGCGGGGAGGAGATATCCTGTTCCAGATGGGCCTTTGCGGCCAGCAGATGGCTGGAGCCCGCGCCGTAACCCGCGCCGCAGAACGAAACCCCTGCCGCCACAAGCCGCCCCACCAAATCGCCGAACTGTGCGGGGGTCAAAACCTCGTCACGGTCCTCGGTCAGGCACTCGGGCCGGGCCAGCAGCGGGATGAAGGCGTAGGGGGCAAGCTGCTCCAGCAGCGGCAGCATGGCTTCGCCGGTATCGGGCCGGGCAATGCCAAAGGCGCCCGCTCCCATGCTTTGCAGAATCAGAAAAACCGCAGACAGCTCTGCGCCGTCCTCCAGCCGCTGGTTTTCGCCGCCCAGGCTGACGGTCACCCACAGGGGCAGCCCCCCTTTGCGTGCGCCCAGCAAAGCGGCCCGGGCCTCGGCAAGGGTGGTGAACCCTTCTGCCAGCACCGCCGCGCAGCCAGCGTTGGCCCACGCGGCTACCAAATTGGCGTAGTGGCTCACCGCTGCGGCAAAGGTGGTTTCGCCAAAGGGCTCAATGGCGTACCCGGCCACTGGCAGGCAGCCCACCAGAGCGGCTTCTCCCGCCGTTTCTCGTGCATCGGCAACCTGCCGGGCACAGGCGGCGGCAAAGCCCGCCGGTGTTTCATCGGCCTCGGGGCAGGGCAGACAGAGCGTAGCTGTCACCCTCTCGCCCGGCTCAAAGGTGGAAAGCACCTTGGTCTGCGAAAGCTCCAGCAAAAGCGTAGGTTTAGGTCGGTCGTCCATAGCTGCGGTAGTTTCACTCCTTCTATCACAGAAAGCAGGGCGCGGCGGGGCGAAAAGCCCCCGCACAGCCCTTGGGCCACGGGGTGGAAGCAGCCGGTTACATCGCCTCGGGAGAGGCAATTTTCAGCAGCCCCAGCGTGTTGCGCAATACAATGCGGGTAGCCACGCACAGGTTGAGGCGGGCCTGCGAAAGGGCCTCGTCCTCGCACTTTACACGGCAGTTGTTATAAAACTTGTGGAAGAGGGTGGCGATATCGATGGTATAACGGGTCAGGCGGGCGGGGTCGTAGTTCTGGGCGGCTTCAATGATTTCGCCCGGCAACTGCCCCAGCCTGCGTATCAGCTCGGTTTCTTCGGGCTGCGCCATCAGCTCCAGCTCGGTGGCGGTGCAGGCGCGGGGTGCAACCCCTTCGGCAGCCATGTTTTTCAGGATGCTGCAGATGCGGGCATGGGCGTACTGCACGTAATACACCGGGTTTTGGGAGGATTGCTGGGCCGCCAAATCCAAATCAAAATCCAGCGTGGAGTTGGGCTCCCGCATGTTGAAGAAGAAGCGGGCGGCGTCCACCGGCACCTCCTCAATCAGGTCGGCAAGGGTGATGGCCTGTCCGGTGCGCTTGCTCATCTTGACCGGCGCGCCCTCGCGCATCAGCCGCACCAGCTGCATCAGCACAATATCCAGCCGCTTGCCCGAAAGGCCGACGGCGTCCATAGCGCCCTGCAGCCGGGCCACATGGCCGTGGTGGTCGGCGCCCCAGACGTTGATGGCCTTATCGTAGCCGCGCACCGCCAGCTTGTTGTAGTGGTAGGCGATGTCGGCGGCAAAATAGGTGGGAAAGCCGTTGGCCCGCACCAGCACCTCGTCCTTTTCGCCCCCCATTTCGGTGGCTTTATACCACAAAGCGCCGTCCTTTTCATAGGTCATGCCCCGGTCGGTAAGCGTTTGGAGGGTTTCTTTCAGGCTGCCGTCGTTGTGCAGCCCACTTTCGAGGAACCAGTGGTCGTAGGTGATGCGGTAGGCGGCCAAATCGGCCTTCATCCGCTCGATGTTTTTGGGCAGGGCAAAGGCCACCAGCGCATCCCGGCGCGCCTGCGGGTCGCTCTCGACAAAGCGGTCGCCCTCCTGCGCGGCAAAGGCGGCGGCGTGGTCGCGGATATCCTGACCGTGGTAGCCGTCCTCGGGGAACTCCACCGCATCCTCACCCCTGAAAATCTGCAGATAGCGGGCCTCCAGCGAAAGCGCGAACCGCTCAATCTGGTTGCCTGCGTCGTTGACATAAAACTCGCGGCTCACCTCGTACCCGGCCCAATCCAGCACCGCGGCAAGGCAGTCGCCGATGGCGCCGCCCCGGGCGTTGCCGATGTGCATCGGCCCTGTGGGGTTGGCGGAGACAAACTCCACCATAATCCGCTTGCCCTGGCCAAAGTCGGAGCGGCCATAGGCTTCGCCGTCCTCCAGAATGCCCTGTACAATGCGGCAAAACCACCGCTTATCCACAAAAAGGTTGATAAAGCCGGGCCCGGCAATCTCCCACCGCTCAAAGAAGCTGCCCGCAAGGTCAAGGCGTTCGCAGACGGCCTGCGCAATTTGGCGGGGGGCCATGCCGAAGGTGCGCGCGCCCACCATGGCAAGGTTGGCCGCGTAATCGCCGTGGCTGGTATCGGCGGGGGTTTCCACCGCAAAATCGGGCAGCGGCGCATCCTTCAGCGCGCCGTCGGCAATGGCTTTTTGGGCTGCGGCGGTCAGCAGGCTTCTGACCTGGGCAGCGGTTTGTCCTGCAATATTGTTCATTCTTGTTGTTCCTCTAAATTTTTTATTTCTGCTCCCCGCTTTGGGCCGGGGAGGAAAATATGAGCAAGCATGGCTGAAAGAGCCATAAAGGCGTTAGCTTTCGGCGGGCTCTTTTACGTTGATATAGACCTCGTTTTCACTGGTCAGGCTGGCGTTGACATCCAGCGAGTATTTAAACTCGATGTCGCCACCCTGGTCGGTAAGGGAGGAAACAATGCTGTCCCCCAGCACCCCGATGGTGAAGCTGCCGTGGCCGGTGTCGTAGTTGCACTGGTGGCGCACCCCCCGCTCAATAATTAACTGGGAGCGCAGGCTGCCCGAGCGGGACATGGTGACCCGCTGGTTTTCATCCACCCGCAGGGTGGTTTTGGAACCCTCGTAGCCGGTGGCTTCCGACTCGTCGTAGGAGATATAATAGCTGCCGTTTCTGCGGTAAAAACGACCCATGGTGAACAGCTCCACCACATCGTTGTCGCCGTCCGCCCGCTGAATTCCCTTAATGGTAATCAACACGTCTTTTTTCATTTTCATCACTCCTGTTTTGCCGCCATCGGCGGCAGCGGGGAATATCTCTATCTGTGCAGCGCTGCTGTCAGAGGGTATCTACATCCACCCGGTGCACCTGCTGCGAAATGGTATCGCCCAAAAACAGCTCGGCGGTCTGCACAAAGCCGTCCACAGCGTCGCTGACATAAAACTGGCAGTCGCCCTGCTGCTGTGGGTCGCAGAGCATATCCCCCGCGGCGAGGCTGCTGCGCACCCAGCGGGCGGCTTCACGGCCTGCGTCAATCAGGGTCACCTGATAATCCAGATAATCGTTTATCACATCATAAAGCAGGGGGTAGTGGGTGCAGCCCAGCACAAGGGTATCGACGCCCTCTTTTTTCAGAGGCTCAAGATACATCCGCACCGCCTCGGCGGCGATGGGGTTATCCTTTGTAATCAGGCCGTTTTCCACAATCGGCACCAGAAGGGGGCAGGCGTTGCCGTAGACCCGCGCGTCGGGGCGAATCGAGCGTATGATGCGCCCAAACTCGCCGCTGCGGATGGTGGCGGTGGTGCCGATAACCCCGATTTTGCTGCTGAGCGAAAGGGCGCAGGCGGCCTGCGCCGCAGGTATCAGTACCCCCACAAAGGGCACCGGCAGGTTCTCGCCCGAGCCATCCCCCAGCACCGAGCTGACGGTGCCGCAGGCGCAGACAATCATCTTGACGTCGAAGCCCAGCAGCAGGCCGATGTCCTGCCGGGCATATTTGGCGATGGTTTCGCGGCTGCGGGAGCCGTAGGGCACCCGGCCGGTATCGCCAAAATAGACAATTTTTTCGTTGGGCAGCAGGCGGCGCAGCTCCTTAACGGCGGTCAGCCCGCCCAGCCCGGAATCAAACACACCAATGGGTCGGTTATCCATTGCGTTCACTCTCCAGCGCATAGTTGATTAGCGCGGTAATAATGTCGCGGTAGCTCATGCCCGAGGCGATAAACAGCTTGGGGTACATGCTGATATTGGTAAAACCGGGCAGGGTATTAATCTCATTGAGGATAACGCTGCCCTGCGGGCCGGGGGTGTTCAGCACAAAGAAATCCACCCGGGCAAGGCCGGAGCAGCCCATGGCCTGATAAGCGCGCACCGCAAGGCTGCGCACCTGCTGTGCCAGCGTTTCGTCGATGCGGGCGGGGATATAGAGCGCGGTGGAATCATCCAGATATTTGCCCTGATAATCGTAAAAGTTGTTGGTGGGGGCAATCTCGCCCACCACATCCGAGGCTATCGGATCGAGGTTGCCCATGACGGCGCATTCCACCTCGTGGCCCACGAGGCCTTCCTCGATGAGCGCCTTGCGGTCAAACCGCAGGGCCTCGCGCAGGGCGGCTTCCAGCTCGTGGGGGGCCTCCACCTTGCTGACCCCCACCGAAGAGCCGGAGTTGGCCGGCTTCACAAAACAGGGGTAGCCCAGCTCGGCAGTTACCTGTGCCTGCAGAGCGGGCAGGTCGCCCAGATGGGCGGCGGTAGCCAGTACCCACTTTGCGTTGGGGATGCCCGCGGCGGTAAAGAGGGTCTTTGCCACCGCTTTATCCATACAGTTGGCGCTGGATATCAGGTCGCAGCCCACATAGGGGATGCCCGCAAGGTCCAGCAGCCCCTGCACCGTGCCGTCCTCGCCGTTTTTGCCGTGCAAAACCGGGAACACAACATCGATGGGGATGATTTCGTAGCCGTCGCCTTGCAGCACCACGAGGCCCCGGGTTCCCCGGTCGGGGGAAAGAAAGGCCGGGGCGGTATGCCCGCCGCGCTCCCAGCTTCCGTCAAGGATATCCCCCTCCGGGCCGGTGTAGTGCAGCCAGCGGCCGTCCCTGGTGATGCCTATCAGCACCAGATTGTATCGGTCCCTGGGGGCGTTGGCAATCACCGAGGTGGCAGACATGCGCGAAACGTCGTGCTCGGTGGAGGCTCCCCCAAACAGGATGGCAAGGTTTTGCTTAGACATTGGATGACCACGCTCCTCATAAAACCTTTGCGCCCGCCGGGCGGGGCAAGGCAGGGCAGGGCCTGTGCCAAAGGGCTTTTGACGCGGTTTGGGCAGGTTACCCGTTACAGTTATGACGCCCTCTGCCAAAGGCGCGGCGGCGCTGTTTGCCACCGCTGTGGGCAGGGGCTAAATTCAGAAAAATCGGAAGGGCTCTGCAATTATTATATTCTAGCACAAAGCCCCAATATGCGCAACAAAAGGCCCGGTCTGAGCCCCGGCAACAAAATGGTAAAAGGCCCGCCGGGGGCGGGAAGAAAAGTAAGAAGCTGTCAATGGGCTGACAGCTTCTTACGGCAGGGTATATCTTCACAATAGTATACAGGAAAAAAGTGGGTCAGTCGATAAACATGTTGGAGTTGCTGCGCATATAAATGCTGAGCACCAACCCCACCCCGGCATATAGCGCCAGCACCGAGGTGCCCCCCGACGAGAGAAAAGGCAGGGTGATGCCGATGACCGGCAGCACGCTCAGGCACATGCCGATGTTGAAGATGGCCTGAAAGGCCACCATGGCAAAAACGCCCACGCAGATGTAGCGCCCCAGCGGGTCTACCGCCCGCAGCGAGTTAAACAGCAGCTTGAAGCAGAGCAGCATCAGCAGCGCCACCACCGCGAGGCAGCCCATAAAGCCGGTGGATTCGCCCAAAAAGGCGAAGATAAAGTCGTTGCGAATCTCGGGTACCCGGATATGCTGCCCGGTAAAGATGCCCTTGCCGAAGAGCTGGCCCGAGCCGATGGCCAGCACCCCGTTGAGCTGCTGGTAGCCGTAGACCAGCGGGTCGAGCTCGGGGTTAAAGGTGATGAGAATGCGCTTTTGCTGGTACTCGCTCAGCACAAAGAACCACAGAAGCGGCGCGGCCACCACCGCCCCGCCTGCCACGGCGGCAATATACTTCCAGCTCAGGCCGGCGGCAAAGAGCATGCTGGCCAAAATCAGGCCGAACATCAGGGCGGTGCCGTCGTCCCCCTGCAAAAAGTGGATGAGCAGAATGGGGGTGACGCCGTGCAGCCCCAGCAGCGCCAGCACCGGCAGTTGGTTGATATCCTCCTGCACCTTGCTAAGATGCAGCGAAAACGAAAGGATGAACGCCACCTTCAGCAGCTCGGCGGGCTGCAGCGAGAAGCCGAAAATCTCCAGCCAGGCCCGGTTGGCGCCCCGCCCGGTGCCCACAAAAAAAGTGACCACAATCAGGCCGTAGCAGAGCGGCAGGTAGAGCCGCCAGAGGTCGGCCAAAAAGCGGTAGTCAAACTTTGAGATGACGACGCTTGCCAGCAGCCCCAAAGACGAGGCGGCCACCTGCATCCAGAGCTGGCGGTCGGTGGCGTAGCCGGTGTTGTAAAGCCCGGCCAGCAGGGTGACGCTCAGGGCCGAGGCGGTTACGCAGAGAGCAATCAGAAGCCGGTCGGTGGTTTTGTAGTAACCCACCACCGCCCCGCGCAGTTTACCAAACATCCGCAGCGCCCTCCTTTCCTTTTTCGCCATCTGTCTTTTTTGGCACGCTCGTTTTATTTTAGTCTTGTCTGCGGTTTTTTACCGCTGTTTCATTATAATGCCCGCCGGGCAAAGCCGCAAGCGCCGCGCCGCAGCCACGCCCCGCAGGCAAAGCCAAAAGCGATTTACCCAGTAAGAATTATTATAGTATGCCCCGCCGGGGATAACAAGAGGCGGGGGCGAGGGTTTAAGAAAAGTTCATTGTTTTTTATTGGGGGGCTATGGTATAATTTGCAGTGGATTTGCGGCCCCGCCTAGGATGCGGGGAGAATAAGGTATAAAGGGGAACGGTTATGCGCAGCGATATTGAGATTGCACAGCAGGCAAAGCTCCTGCCCATCGACGAGATTGCCGACCGGCTGGGGATTGCCCCCGAGGAGCTGGAGCATTACGGCCGCTACAAGGCCAAGCTTTCTGAAGAGGCTATGGCCCGGCTGGCAAAGGGGCAGGACGGCAAGCTGATACTGGTGACCGCCATCAACCCCACCCCGGCGGGTGAGGGCAAAACCACCACCACCGTGGGGCTGGGGCAGGCTATGGCCAAAATCGGCAAACGGGCGGTCATCGCGCTGCGGGAGCCCTCCCTCGGCCCGGTGTTCGGCATCAAGGGGGGCGCGGCCGGGGGCGGCTACGCCCAGGTGCTGCCGATGGAGGATATCAACCTCCACTTCACCGGCGACATACACGCCATCACCGCCGCCAACAACCTGCTCTGCGCCCTGGTGGACAACCACCTGCAGCAGGGCAACAAGCTGAACCTCGACCCCCGGCGGATACTCTTCCGCCGCTGCATGGATATGAACGACCGCGCCCTGCGCCAGATTACCGTGGGGCTGGGTGGCAGGCTCAACGGCGTGCCAAGGGAGGACGGCTTTCAGATTACCGTCGCCAGCGAGGTGATGGCTATCCTCTGCCTCGCCGAAAACCTCAGCGACCTTAAGGAGCGGCTGGGCAACATTCTGGTGGCCTACACCTATGAGGGCGAGGCGGTTTATGTCCGCCAGCTGGGAGTGCAGGGGGCGCTGGCCGCCCTGCTGCGGGATGCGGTAAAGCCCAATCTGGTGCAGACGCTGGAGAACACCCCGGCGGTGATGCACGGCGGCCCCTTTGCCAACATCGCCCACGGCTGCAACTCTATCCGCGCCACCCGGCTGGCCCTCAAGCTGGGGGATTACGCCATCACCGAGGCGGGCTTTGGCTCGGATCTGGGGGCGGAAAAATTCTTTGACATCAAGTGCCGCATTGGGGGGCTGCGCCCCTCGGCGGTGGTGCTGGTAGCCACTGTGCGGGCGCTGAAATACAACGGCGGGCTGCCCAAAACAGCCCTTTCACAGCCGGACGAGGCCGCCCTTGAACGGGGGCTGGTGAACCTGACTGCCCACATCGAGAACATGAATAAGTTCGGCCTGCCGGTGGTGGTGGCCATCAACCGCTTCGCCACCGACAGCGACGGTGAGCTGAGCCTGATTGCCGCTGCCTGTGAGCGGCTGGGGGCCGATTTCGCCCTCTCCGAGGTGTTCGCCAAGGGAGGCGACGGCGGCGCCATGCTGGCCCAAAAGGTGGTGGAGGCCTGTGAGCGCCCCGGCAGCTTTGCGCCGCTCTATGACGCTTCGCTGGGCATCGAAGAGAAGCTGAATATCATCGCCCGCGAAATCTACGGGGCCGACCGGGTGGTGCTGACCGCGGCCGCCCAGAAGGCCGCCCGTGAAATCGAGCGGCTGGGCCGGGCCGACCTGCCGGTCTGCGTGGCAAAAACCCAGTACTCCCTTTCGGACGACCCGGCGCTGCTGGGCCGCCCCAGCGGCTTTGCCATCACGGTGCGCGACCTGCGGCTGTCTGCGGGGGCCGGGTTTATTGTGGCCCTCACAGGGGATATTATGACCATGCCGGGGCTGCCGGGCCAGCCCGCCGCCCTGCAGATTGACGTGGACGGCAACGGCAATATCACAGGCTTGTTCTAAGGCGGTGCATTGCCGCAGTCCCAAGCCGAAGATTGTATAAGGAAAAACAACCATGGCAACCTATATTTGCAGCTCTACCGCAGAAACAGATCGGCTTGCCCGCAGGGTGGGCGCTCTGCTGCGCCCCGGCGACGTCGTCGCCTACCGGGGCGGCATGGGCGCGGGCAAAACCACCTTTACCCGGGGGCTGGCGGCGGGCATGGGCATCGAGGACTGGGTTTCAAGCCCCACCTTCGCGCTGGTGCACGAGTACCGGGGAGCGGCGGGGCAGCTGCTCTGCCACTTTGACATGTACCGCATACAGGGCTTTGACGACCTCTACTCCACCGGCTTCTTTGACTACCTTGAGGCGGGCGGGGTGCTGGCGGTGGAATGGAGCGAAAACATCGACGGCGTTCTGCCTGCCGGGGCCATCGTCATCGAGCTTGAGATTACCGGCGAGGAAAGCCGCCGCGTCACCATCACGGGGGATGCGCGCTTTGACGCCGACCTGATGTGCGGCGAGTAACCGCGGCAGGAAAAGTTTAGCGTTTGAACAGGAGGCCAGTATGAAGCTATTGGCGGTTGACAGCTCCTCGCTGGCGGCATCGGCCGCTCTCTGGCAGGAGGACAAGCTGCTGGGGGAGTTTTTCATTAATGCAGGGCTGACCCACAGCCAAACCCTGATGCCGATGGTGCAGCAGCTGCTGCACACCACCGGCACCGCTCTGGGAGATATCGACTGCTTTGCGGTTTCGGTGGGGCCGGGCTCTTTTACCGGGCTGCGCATCGGCATTGCGGCGGTCAAGGGCATGGCCTTTGGGCTGGATAAGCCCTGCGTGCCGGTTTCTACATTGGAGGGGCTGGCCTACAACCTGCAGGGTTTTGAAGGGGTCGTCTGCCCGGTGATGGACGCCCGCTGCCAGCAGGCCTACACCGCCCTGTTTGAGGCGGGCCCGCAGGGGATACGGCGGCTGACCGGGGACAGCGCCCTGCCCCTGGAGCAGTTGGCGGCGCTGCTGCAGGAGCAAAAAAAACCGCTCCGACTGGTTGGTGACGGGGCGCTGATGTGTTATAATAGTTTGGATAAAAACGAGGGGATTGCCACCGCCCCCGCCGCGCTGCTGCATCAGCGGGCGGCTTCGGTAGGGGCCGCGGCCCTGCGGCTGGCCCGGCAGGGGGCGTTCTGCCCGGCCGAGGCCCTTGAGCCGGCCTATCTGCGGCTGCCTCAGGCCCAGCGGGAGCTGCTGGCGCGGCAAGCCCAATCGTAGGGGCGGCTATCGGCCGCCTATCCCATGCGTTTGTATGGTAAAGCGGCGGACGGATCATATCCGCCACCCACAAGAAAAGGTCAAAAACAAAGGAGGGGCTTCCCAATGAAAATCGCACTTGCTTGTGACCACGGCGGCTTTGAGCTGAAAGAGGCCATCCGGGCGCATCTGGAGGAAACCGGGGTGGAGTATCAGGACTTTGGCACCCACAGCGCCGAGGAGGCCCGGGACTACCCCTACGCATCCCTTTACGGGTGCAAGGCGGTGCAGACCGGAGAATGTGATTTGGCTATTTTAATCTGCGGCACCGGCATCGGCATCTCGATGGCGGCCAATAAGATGAAGGGAATTCGGGCGGCTTGCTGCTCCGATTATTTTTCTGCCAAATACACCCGCCTGCACAACGACGCCAACGCCCTTTGCCTGGGCGGCAGGGTGCTGGGGGTCGGACTGGCGCTGGAGCTGGTGGACGTCTTTATTGGCACCGACTTCGAGGGGGGCCGCCATGCCCGCCGCGTGGGGCAGATTATGGACATTCAGGACGGCAGGATTACCCAGTAGAGGGTTTTCAGAGCGGGACGGCAGCCGCTGCCCCGCCGCCTTTGATACAGCAGCCAATAACGCGCGGGGCTTCGGCGCTGCGGCAAATCCGGGCGTGCCAAGGCCGTCCTAATTTCGGGAGGAACACGAATGAACAAGCCTTTTATTATGGACCACCCTCTGATTCAGCATAAACTGAGCATCCTGCGGGATGTGAACACCAGCTCCAAGGAGTTTCGCGAGCTGACCTCTGAAATTGCCATGCTCATGTGCTATGAGGCCACCCGCGACCTGCCCTTGGAGGAGGTTGAGATTGAGACCCCTGTGGCTAAGACCAAAACCAAGGTGCTGGCGGGGCATAAGGTGGCCATCGTGCCCATCCTGCGCGCCGGGCTGGGGATGGTGGACGGCATGGTGGCACTGCTGCCCAACGCAAGGGTGGGGCATATCGGCCTTTACCGCGACCCCGACACCCACATGCCGGTGGAGTATTACTGCAAGCTGCCCACCGATATCGACCAGCGTGAGATTATCCTGCTCGACCCGATGCTGGCCACCGGCGGCTCGGCGGTGGACGCCATCACCCAGATTAAAGCCCGCGGGGGCAGCCGCATCCGGTTCCTTTGCGTCATCGCTGCGCCCGAGGGCCTCGAGGCGCTGACACAGGCCCACCCCGATGTGCAGGTTTACTGCGCGGCGCTGGATAGCCACCTCAACGATCACAAATACATTGTGCCCGGGCTGGGTGACGCCGGCGACCGGATTTTCGGCACCAAATAACCCTTGCCTTTATAGCCGACCTGCAAAGACAGAGGCAGCACCACCCCACAGCGATTGTGGGAGGGGTGCTGCCTTTTAGCTTGCTCCGGGAGGGGGGAAGGCCGCGGCCAGCGCCTTTTCGGTTGCTTCATCCAGCACATAGGTGTTGCCCGCGGCGTTGTAGCGGCCGGTCAGGGCGATGGTCATGGCGGGGCGCACCTCCAGCCGGTTCATAAAGGCGGCGGCCTCCTTGCGCTGCTGGTAGTCGGGCTGCGATATGTCGGTTTCCACAGCGTTGACCGCGCTTTTGAAGAGCGCGTCGGCCGCCTTGGTCTGGGTCAGCGGCAGGTGAAAGTTAATCACGCTGCTGATGAGGTCGGCGGCCATGACGCAGCGGGCGGGCTCGCCCCCCGTGTAGGCGGGGTAGATGAAGATATCGGCCATCTTGCGCCCGTCCAGCTTCTGGGTGCCCTCGGAGAGCTTGATATCGCGCCCGTTCAGCTTGGCGTCCAGCGTCATCGGCAGCTTAAAGTCGGTGCTGCCCAGCAGGTTAACCAGCGAGATAAAGCTTTCCAGCTCAACCGCCACGTAGCGGTCGAGGGTCAGCCCGAGGCTTTCCTCCAGCGCCAGCTTGGTGTAGCGCGCCCCGCCCACGCGGAAGGTTCCCGCCAGCGTATCGGTTTTGGTTTTGCCCCGCACCAGCGTTTCCCCCGGCAGCACCGCCACTGGGATGCGCCCCTCCGCCGGGTAAAACCCAACCAGCGCGAAGGTGGGCGGGGCCTTACCCGAGGCGTCGTAGCCCACCACCAGCATCGCAAGGTTATCCTCCTCGGTGGGCAGGTAGGCCATGCCGGGGGGGCCGCTGCTGGCGCCGGGGTTGCGGGTCATGGGGCCCATCCAGATTGCCACCCCCGCCCCAAGGGCGGCCATCAGCAGAAAGGTTGCCGCAAAAGAGATAAAAAACGCCATGCGGCGTTGCTTCTTATCCACCAGGATTTCTTCGGTCATCGGCTCCTCCGGCATGCGTTTTTCCCCCTCTTTTTATACAGACGGCCGCGGTCATCCGGGGCGTGCCCCAATCCGCGCTCTGCCGGTTATTTTGCCAAATTTTGTGCCGTTTATCGATATCACCCCGCTCGAAGACTGCTGAAATTTGGGACGGCTGCATCGGCGGAAATCACCGCCCGATATATCCTAGTTTGGGCCGATTTTTACCGCTAATTCACGATTGAAATGGGGGATGGTAATATGGTACACTGTTAAGACAACACCGCACAATTCACGGCTACCGCCTTAAGCGCCCTGTCGCTTGCGGATTTTCCGTAATATTTCACAAAAATCCTCGGGAATACATCCAGTATCCCCTGCGTTTTTTGTTTTATCTGACGAAAAATCCGCCGACGCGCCAGAGCACTTAGAATTGTGCGGTATTGCCTTAAAACCTGAAGCATGTCCAACCCTTTACATACAGATAGATGGCATTTTATGAGCGGAGGTAGTGAAGAATGGTTAAACGATACGACGGCGGCGCATACCTTGTGGGCGGCAGAGAGCTGGTGAGCGACGAGGCCCAGCTAAAGGCCAAGCTGGGAAGCGCCTTTGTCGGAAGGCAGGCGGCGGCCGACAGCACCATGGCGTGGTCGATTTTATCGGCCCACAACACCGGCGGAGACGACCGGCAGCTGAAGATTAAGTTTGATGCGCTGGCCTCCCACGATATCACCTATGTGGGCATCATCCAGACCGCCCGGGCCAGCGGGCTCGAGCGCTTCCCCCTGCCTTATGTGCTCACCAACTGCCACAACAGCCTTTGCGCCGTGGGGGGCACCATCAATGAGGACGACCACCTGTTTGGCCTGAGCGCCGCCCAGAAATACGGCGGGGTCTATGTGCCCGCCCATCAGGCGGTTATACACCAGTATATGCGCGAGGTTTTTGCGGGCGGCGGCAGAATGCTGCTGGGCTCCGACAGCCACACCCGCTACGGCGCGCTGGGCACCATGGCCATCGGCGAGGGCGGCCCCGAGCTGGTGAAGCAGCTATTGGGGCGCACCTATGACATCGCCCGGCCCGAGGTGGTCTGCGTCTACCTGACCGGCAGCCCCCGCCCCGGCGTCGGCCCGCAGGATGTGGCGCTGGCTATCATCGGCGAGGTTTTTGCCAGCGGCTATGTAAAAAACAAGGTGATGGAGTTTGTCGGCCCCGGCGTCGCCAACCTGAGCGTTGACTACCGCATCGGCGTCGACGTGATGACCACCGAAACCACCTGCCTGACCTCGATATGGGAAACCGACCCGCTGGTGGAGGAGTACCTGGCCCTGCACGGCAGGCCCGGCGACTACAAAAAGATGCAGCCCGGCGAGGTGGCCTACTACGACGGTTTGGTCACGGTGGATTTGAGCGCCGTGCGCCCCATGATTGCTCTGCCCTTCCACCCCAGCAACGTTTACGCCATCGAGGACCTCAACGCCGACGCAGGCGACATCCTGCGCCACATCGAGCGGGAGGGCCAGAGGCAGCTGGATACCCCCGGCCTCAGCTTCACCCTGACCGACAAGGTGAAAAACGGCAGGCTGTATGCCGACCAAGGGGTCATCGCCGGCTGCGCGGGCGGTACATATGAGAATATCTGTGACGCCGCCGATATTCTGGACGGCCAGTCCATCGGCGACGGGGCCTTTGCACTGAGCGTCTACCCCTCCAGCCAGCCGGTGTTTCTCGAGCTGATGAAAAACACCGCCATGCAGCGGTTGATGGCGGCGGGAGCCACCATCCGCAGCGCCTTCTGCGGCCCCTGCTTCGGCGCGGGGGACGTACCGGCCAACGGCGGCCTGAGCGTGCGCCACGCCACCCGCAACTTCCCCAACCGGGAAGGCTCAAAGCCCGCCAACGGGCAGATTGCCTCGGTGGCATTGATGGACGCCCGTTCGGTTGCCGCCACCGCCCTGAACAAGGGCCGCCTGACCCCGGCCACCGAGCTGGATGTTCTGTACACCCGCCCCAAATACTATTTTGACAAAACCATTTACGCCAACAGGGTTTACGACGGCACGAAAAATCCCGCCCCCGAAACCCCGCTGCGCTTCGGCCCCAACATTGCCGACTGGCCGCCGATGTCGCCGCTGACCGACCATCTCTGGCTTAAGGTGGTTTCCTTCATCACCGACCCGGTGACCACCACCGACGAGCTCATCCCCTCGGGCGAAACCTCCTCCTACCGCTCCAATCCCCTGAAGCTGGCGGAGTTCACCCTCTCGCGCAAAGACCCCGCCTATGTGGCCAAGGCCAAGGCGGTGCAGGCGGCAGAGCAGGCCCGGCTATCCGGCGTCTGCCCGCTGACCGTCAACTCCGACGTAAAGGCGGCCTATGAGAAGATTGAGGTCGACCCCCGCTTTGCGGGCGTCGACCTGAAAACCTGCGGCATCGGCAGCGCCATCTACGCGGTGAAACCGGGGGATGGCTCTGCCCGCGAGCAGGCGGCCTCCTGCCAGAAGGTGCTGGGCGGCTGGGCCAACATCGCCGGTGAATACGCCACCAAGCGCTACCGCTCCAACCTCATCAACTGGGGCATGCTGCCCTTTGTGCTGGAGGGCCGGCCCACCTTTGCCGAGGGCGACAGCCTCTTTGTTCCCAACATCCGCCGGGCGGTGGCCGAAAAGGCCGACCGTATCACCGCCTATGTGGTGGGGCAGAGTATCAGCGAAATCACCCTCACTCTGGGCGACCTCACCGACGAGGAACGCAGCATCATCCTCTCCGGCTGCCTCATCAACCACTACCGCAGCCAGCAGTAAGCGGGAAAAGCCCCCTGCAAGGGTTTTCCTGTCTCAGCGCCGTTTTTGCCGGGTGGGCTTCACCACAAAATGAAAGCAGGGGTCTCGCAGCCGCGTTGGTTGCGAAATCCCTGCTTATTATTTTGCGCGGGAGGCATACAAAAACCGCCCGTAGCCTATCTCGGCCGTATTTTTCATGAACTCCCCATTGAGCCAGAGCGCGGTATCTGAAAAGCTCCTGCCGGGCAACGGCCATATGGAGTATTGCTCTGACAGATAATCCGCCTCCGAAAGGCTGTTCAGCCTTGCGACCCATTCCTCGTGCAGTGCGCTTATGGCCGCCTTGGCGCTTTCGACAGTCCCCGGCCAGGGGATATCCTCTTTTCTTAAGGTTCCCTTGCCAAAATTATGGTCCAGCGCGGTGCTCCACCAGTAGATGATATGCCATAAGGTCCATGCGATGCTGGCGGGCCCGAGGGTGTAGCTTTCGGTTTCAGGCCAATCGGCGCGCCAGCCGGTTTCCTGTTTGCGCACCTGCAATCCCGCGGGGCTGAAGGCCCACAGCGCCTCTTCATCCTCCAGGCTTTCTGTATGATAAAGATAAAGCTGCCGGCACATATCCAGCTGGAACAATATACTCTCTTTCACCGCTTCATCTCTCGCTTTTATGCATATATTTATTCCCAAAGGGATAATAGACTAAAAGGCGTGCCGCGACAGTTCCCTGCTACGGCACGCCTTTTAGGGCGTTGGGTTACTTCACCAAAAAGTCTTTGATTTTCTCGAGAAACTCCTGAGGCTCCTCGGTATGGATCTCAATATCCATGGGCTTTGAAAGGTCAAGGCTAAAGATGCCCATGATGCTTTTGGCGTCAATCTTGTACCGCCCTGCCGAAAGATCGACGTCGAAATCGTAAAGGTTCACAGTGTTGACAAACCGTTTGACGTCATTGATGGTAGCCAGATGGATTTGGGTAGTATACATGTTATTCTCTCCTTTTCAGGTGTGGTGTGGGTGTTGGGGATGCCGAAGCTGTCGTATCATCCACTATTCAAACTATAGCGCGGCGGGGGTGTTTCGTCAACCCGGCGAAGGCATTTCTCTGGGGTATCCAATATGTTTTGTGGCAGATGAATATAGCCTGCCCGTTTATCCCTCTCTTTGGCGTGCCTTTGCAGCCGTAGCTGTGCGGGTGGCTATGAACCGCCCGCCCTACGCGCGGAAGATTAGTCAACATAGGGGAACGGGCGGATATTACCCGCCCCTACGGGGTCTGCAAAAATATGTGGGGATGGCGCACATAATCACAGCGGACAGCCTGTATCTTTGCTTTTGTAAAAATAGCTGCCCTGGCCCCAATTTGGTCAACCCGGCAATTGTTTTTCGGCGGCAGGTGTTTTATAATAATAAAATACGCTTTGTGCCCGTCCCACGCGGTCGGGCGCGCCAATGAAACCAAGAGAAACCCCGAAGCGCCAATCCGGGAGGGAAAGAGAGAACACATGAGGGTCGCATTTTACACGTTGGGCTGCAAGGTCAACCAGTATGAAACCAATATCCTCCAGCAGCAGTTTGCCGCCGCCGGCTACGATATCGTGGCCTTTGAGGAGGAAGCCGACGTCTATGTCATCAACTCCTGCACCGTCACCGCCGAGGGCGACCGCAAAACCCGCCAGATGGTACGGCGCATCAAGCGGGCAAACCCCGCCGCCAAGGCGGTGCTGACCGGGTGCTTCCCGCAGGCGTTCCCCGATGTGGCCCACCAGTTGGAGCAGGCGGACGTTATCACCGGCTCAAAGGACAGGCAGGGGCTGCTGGGCGCGGTGGAGGAAAGCCTGCGCACCGGGCAGCGGGTGGTGCGCATCGCCCGCCATGAGGCCGGCGAAGGCTTTGAGAAAATGAGCGTCAGCCAGTTTGCCCAGCGCACCCGCGCCTTTATCAAGATAGAGGATGGCTGCGACCGCTACTGCACCTACTGCATTGTGCCCACCGCAAGGGGGCCGGTGCGTTCCAAGCCCCTTGCCGAGATTACAGCCGAAGCCCGGGCGCTGGCGCAGGCGGGCCATCTCGAGATGGTGCTGGCCGGGGTCAACCTTTCCTCCTACGGCCGGGATACCGGCAGCACCCTGCTGCAGGCCATACAGGCGGTGGACGCGGTAGAGGGGTTGGCGCGGGTGCGCCTCGGCTCGCTGGAGCCCGACCTGCTGGCCCTGCCCCATATTGAAGCCATGGGCGGCGTCGCCAAGCTTTGCCCCCAGTTTCATCTGTCGCTGCAAAGCGGGTGCGACGCAACCCTGCGGCGGATGGCCCGCCGCTACGACACCGCCTACTACGCCAGCCTTGTGCAGAAGCTGCGCAGCTGCTTTGATAACCCCGCCATCACCACCGACCTGATGGTGGGCTTCCCCGGCGAAACCGAGGAGGAGTTTGCCCAGACGATGGAGTTTGTCCGCAGCATCGGCTTTGCCAAGGCGCATGTTTTCCCTTACTCGCCCAGAGGGGGCACGGCAGCCGCCACCATGGAGGGGCAGATAGACAAAGAGGTGAAAACCCGGCGCAGCAAGCAGCTTTCACAACTGGTGCAGCAGCAGCGGGAGGCCTTTTTGGCGGCGATGGTGGGCCGCACCGAGCCGGTGCTGTTTGAAAACGCCGACCTGCCCGGCGGCTGGCAGGAGGGCTACACCCCCAACTACACCCCTGTGCGGGTGCAGGAGCCGGTGCCGCTGCAGGGGCAGATCAGACAGGTCTGCATCACCGCGGCCGACGGGGATGGCTGTCGGGGCGTGGTGGTTTAGCTGCCGCCCTCGCAGGCCGGAGCAGGCCGCCTTTAGGAATGCGGCAATGCTTCGTGCCAATGCCTGTAGATATTTTATTGGTTTTATAGTATTATCTTTCTAATTTGATTTTTTTAAAAGGATGGTTTAACCGATGCAATTTCTTCTCAACGGCATCTCGGCGCTTACCTGGCAGCATTTTTTTATGTATGCCATCGGCGCGGCACTCATCTATCTGGCAATTGCCAAAGAACTTGAACCCGCGCTGCTGCTGCCCATGGGCTTTGGCGCAATTCTGGTGAACATCCCTTTCTCCGGAGTCATCAACCAGACGCTGGGTGGCGGCATTGAGGCACACGGGATTATCGAGTGGCTGTTTGAGGTGGGCATCGAGGCCTCCGAGATGATGCCCCTGCTGCTGTTTATCGGCATCGGCGCGATGATTGACTTTGGGCCGCTGCTTTCAAACCCCAAGCTGCTGCTCTTCGGCGCGGCGGCGCAGTTCGGTATCTTTATGACCATCACGCTGGCGGCGGTTCTGGGCTTTGACCTGAAGGACGCCGCTTCCATCGGCATCATTGGCGCTGCCGACGGCCCCACCTCGATACTGGTATCTCAGGTGCTGCGCAGCAACTATACCGGTGCGATTGCGGTGGCCGCATACTCCTACATGGCGCTGGTACCCATTATCCAGCCCGCCGCCATCAAGCTGGTGACCACCCAGAAGGAGCGGGCCATCGCCATGCCCTACAACCCCAAAAAGGTTTCGCGCATCACAAGAATTTTGTTCCCCATTGTGGTAACCTTCATCGCGGGTCTGGTGGCCCCTGCCTCGGTGGCTCTGGTGGGCTTCCTGATGTTCGGCAACCTGATTCGCGAATGCGGCGTGCTGGGCACCATGTCGGCCACCGCCCAGAAGGAGCTTGCCAACCTGATTACCCTGCTGCTGGGCATCACCATCTCCTTCAGCATGCAGGCAGAAAACTTTATCACCACCCAAACCCTGATTATTATGCTGCTGGGCCTGCTGGCCTTTGTGTTTGACACCATGGCTGGGGTGCTGTTTGCCAAGTTCCTCAAGCTGTTCAGCAAAAACAAGGTGAACCCCATGGTGGGCGCGGCGGGCATCTCGGCCTTTCCCATGTCGGCCCGTGTGGTGCAGCGGATGGGCATCGAGGCCAACAGCCAGAACCATTTGCTGATGCATGCGGCCGGCGCCAATGTGTCGGGGCAGATTGCATCGGTCATCGCCGGCGGCGTTATTCTGGAGCTGCTGCCCGGTATGATTAAGTAGCGGAGTCTGCTGCTTGGGGCGTATCGGCAAACGGTATATACGCCCGTCGACAGCAACCGGTCAATGGGCCGGTCGCGGGATACACACCCGCACCAGCCGTCCGGTATGGCGGTGCGGGTCAATCGCAGAAAAGAGGTTGAGTAATGAATATTGATATGGAATTGGTGATGCAAACCGTTTCGCTGATGGGCAAGGGGATGGCCGCTATCTTTGTGGTTATTCTGGTGATATTTGCGGTGGTGGAGCTGCTGCTGCGCACCACCGGCAGAGAGCAGACGGGCAAATAGGCCGGGGCGCCGCCCCTTACAACCGGAAAGGAGGCTGCCGGATGCGGGATAGGATTGCCATAGTAGCGGCCAGAATGATTGCTTATAACGGCGCCGATTTTCGCCGCATCAGCCATGCCCTGACCGTCTATGGGCTGGTCAAAGCCATGGCCGAGGAAGAAGGGCTGGATGACCCGAGTCGGGAGCTTCTGGAGGCCGCCGCCCTGCTGCACGACATCGGCATCAAGCTTAGCGAGCAGAAATATGGCGTCTCTACCGGGCGGTATCAGCAGATAGAAGGCCCCCCTGTTGCCAGAGAGCTGTTGCAGGGGCTGGGCTTTTTGCCCGAAACGGTGGAGCGCATCTGCTATCTCATCGCCCACCATCATACCTATACGGAGGTCACCGGCACCGATTATCAGCTGCTTATAGAGGCGGATTTTCTGGTCAACCTTCAAAAGGAGGGGGGCACCCCCGCGCAGGTTGCTCTGGTGGGGCAGCGGCATTTTAAAACCGAGGCAGGAAGACGGCTGCTGGCGTCGATTTATCCGGTACATGGAGCCGGGGGCGCCTGAAGCAGGAACGCCGATAGGGGGTAACAAGCTTTGAATTTAAAGTATAGACCGGGGCCCCGCGCGCTGAAAACTGCGCTGGCGGTGCTGCTCTGCCTGCTGGCGAACCTGCTGATGGGCAGGCCCGGCAGCCTGCATACCGCCTTTGCAGCCGTTATCTGTATGCAGCCCACCACCAGCAAAAGCTACACGGTGGGCCGCGGACGGATTATCGGCACGGTAGTGGGCGCTCTGGTGGGATTTTTAGTGCTGGAGCTGGCGATTTTTATGCCCTCTTACCAGCAGTGGAGCCACCTGCTTGTGGTGCCGCTGGCCACCATGCTGGTCATCTATCTCTTTAATGTGCTGGGTCAGACCGACGGCCTTGTGATGGGCTGTGTGGTGCTCATCAGCATCGTGCTGGATTTTAGCCGCGAGCTTGGCGATACCATCTGGTATGTGGTCGGCAGGGTGGTGGATACCGGCGTGGGGGTGGTTATCGCCATGCTGGTCAACCATTTCCTCTTTCCCCACAAGGAAAGCCCCCCGCCGCCTGAGCAGCAGGTCAGCACCCCATTGCCCGAGCAGAAGGTGAGCAATCCGCCGCCCGAGCAGAAGGAAACAACGAAATAACAATACGGCCCCAAGGCATAGCCTTGGGGCCGTATTTTGTTGCTATGTATCGCCCACGCCTTGCTGGGGGCGGCTTTTGGTTTAGAGTCTGATTTTGCGGATATCGTCCTTCAGGCGCTCGATATCGGTAATCCAGTCCTCAAGGTCATGCTCATGCTCCAGCTCGTCGTTGAGGATACTGATGGCCATCTGATAGGTTGCGTGGTCCTTGCCGTCGGTAAAGTTGGCCAGGTCCTGATAACGCTGAATGGCGCACCGCTCACCCCGGAGGTTCTGCTGCAAAATGATTTCGATATAAGGGTCACCCGGCTCCTCATAGTCGCATTTTGCAAAGCTTTTCCACTGCTCGGGGTTCAGGATAGGAGTGCCGCCCAACTGGATGATGCGGTTAACCACCAGCTCGGCATGGCCAAGCTCCTCGGTGGCGTGCAGCAGCAGCTCGGGCTCCACCTCGCTGCGCATGGGGCCTTCCATCATGCGTGCGCCAATCCAGTACTGGTAATAGGCCAGCCATTCCTCGGCCAGCGCCTCGTTGAGCAGTTGAATCAATTTTTCAACGTCAAGATTTGCAATAGCAACCGCTTGTTTTCCCATAATCAACGCTCCTCCCGGGACAGGTTATGTCCCATTTATTATGAATCATCCCCAAGGTCAGGGGCTTCTTCCTGTGGTTGGGCCCGGTCGTCCTTCGGGCACCGGGTTTTAATGCTCAGCAGGTGGGCGGTCACCCCCAGCCCGATGGCAATCAGCAGCAGCCGCAGCCAAAGCTTGCCGGTCAGCGCGGCAGAGAGCAGCAGCAGGCTCCACAGCATCACCAGACTTTTGATTTTCAGCTTCAGGGGCACCCCCTGCCTGGTGCGGTAGTTTTCCAGATAGGGGCCAAAGGTGGGGCTTTTCAGCAGGTATGCATAGCTTTTTGGCGAGCTGCGGGAAAAACAAATCCCAGCCAGCAGTACAAAAGGGGTGGTGGGCAGCACCGGTAAAAAAATGCCGATTGCTCCCAGCGCCAGCGCCAATACCCCGGCCCAAAGCAGTAAGGTTCTTTTCAACGGATATGGTCGCTCCTTTTCGGGTTAATCCCTGCGCAGATACCCCTTGGGGTGCAGGGCAAGGGCTTTTGGCTAATACCTGCCCGGTTTTTGCGCGGCAGCCTGAAAAAACGGTGGGCAGGCGCCTCAAAAGAGGCTGTTTGTCGGTGGTCGGCCGTTTGTGATTATCATGAGATAATTGATATCTATTCTTATTAAGTATAAATCGAAAGGCAGAGGATGTCAACGGCAAAGGGAAATTTTGTGCGGAAAAAACAGCCTGTGAGAGCCGGCCGGTTGGAGCCGGGGGCCACTGTGGCTAAATTGCCGCACCAAGCGATAAAGCCCCCCGCCAGAGCCTATACTTTTACTGAACAGCGTCTCTAGAATTGTAAAAAATGTGTGTATAGTTATATAATTGTGTTGACAAATTTATAAACCGAATTACAATAAAAATAAAAGAGGCAAGGGGGTATGGGGATGAAAAAAAGCGTTTACAGCCTGGTGCTGGACGACGGCGTGGTGCAGGCGGTGGACCGCCTTACCGCGGCGCGGAACACCAGCCGCTCGGCGCTGATAAACCGCATTTTGGCCGAGTATCTTTCTCTGGCCACCCCCGAGCAGCGCATGCGGGATATCTTTGACCAGCTGGAAAAGATGGTGGAGCGGGAGGAGGCCTTTCAACTGCTGCTGCAGCCCTCCGAGGCGATGCTCTCGATACGCAGCGCCCTGCACTACCGCTACAAGCCCAGTATCCGCTACTGCGTGCAGCTCTACCCCCAGACCGAAACCGCCATGGGTGAGCTGCGGGTGACGCTGCGCAGCCAAAGCCCTCAATTGCTGGGGGCACTGGACGGCTTCTTTCACCTCTGGGCGGCACTGGAGCAGGAAACGGTCGCCCCCCGGCTGCCCGGCGGCCGGGTGCGCTGCCTGATTGAGGATGGGCGGTTCACTCGAATCTTTGTGCTGCCGGGGGAGAGCGCCCACACCCACCAGCAGCTGGGGCGGGCCATTGCCGCCTATGTCAGGATGTTGGACAGCCTGCTCAAGCTCTACTTTTACCACCTTGAGGACGCCCCCGAGGCGGTGCGGCAGCTCCAAAAGGCCTACGCGGCCTGCATCAAAAAGGAGATGCTGATTATCTAGGGCGTTTCTGAAAATGAGAAACCGATTTACTTGCCTGGTTGGCGGCGCTTGCAAACTGCGGTCGCATCTATCAAATATGCCCCTTATTTGCTTTATTTTCCGCCGCGCCTTGCACAATTTTCCACCGCCTGCCCGCTTTTTGACACCCTCTATTTAGCGTTGGGCCGGCGCTTATTTTGAAGGATAACAACCTCCGCTGCTCCCCCAAAAGGCGGGTGGCGGAAAGAGAAGGAAACGCAAACCACGGGCTTGCCGGTAAGGAGGCTTAGCGTGAAAAATCACGCTAGGCCGTCATCTGCCAATCGCTCCTCGCCTGCGGCGAGAACCGCGGATTGATGCACAAAAAGGCCATTCCTTTTCATGGCCCGCTTGTGCCGAAACGAAAGTGAAAGCAAGGGCCTTTATTATGAACACCCAGAAGCTTACCCAAAAATCGCTGGAGGCGCTGCAAAACGCCCAAAGGCTGGCGGTGGAATATCAAAACCTGCAACTGGAGCCGGAGCACCTGCTATACGCCCTGCTGACACAGGAAAGCGGGCTGATACCCCAACTGCTGAAAAAGATGGGGGTGGATAGCGCCGCGCTGGCCCACGAGGCCGAAGAGGCTGCCGCCCGCCTGCCCAAGGTCAGCGGCCCCGGCCGCGAGCCGGATAAAATCTACGTCAGCCAGTCGGTGGACGCGCTGCTTTCGGCGGCCGAGCAGCAGGCCGGCGCCATGAAGGACGAATATGTATCGGTGGAGCACCTGATGCTGGCGCTGCTGGAGAAGCCCAATCAAAATGTCGCCCGGATGCTGGCCGACCATGGGCTGCGCAAGGGGGATTTCCTCAGTGCGCTTGCCACCGTGCGGGGCAACACCCGTGTTACCAGTGACAGCCCCGAGGAGACTTACGACGTGTTGGCCAAGTACGGCTCCGATCTGGTGGAGCTGGCCCGCCAGAATAAGCTGGACCCGGTCATCGGGCGGGATAACGAGATTCGCAACGTCATCCGCATCCTTTCGCGCAAGACCAAAAACAACCCGGTGCTCATCGGCGAGCCGGGGGTGGGCAAAACCGCCATCGCCGAGGGCCTTGCCCTGCGCATTGTGCGGGGCGACGTGCCCGACAGCCTCAAGGACCGCAAGCTTTTCTCGCTGGATATGGGTGCGTTGGTGGCGGGGGCCAAGTTCCGGGGCGAGTTTGAGGAGCGGCTCAAGGCGGTGCTGGGCGAGGTGAAAAAGAGCGAAGGGCGCATCCTGCTCTTTATCGACGAACTGCACACCATTGTGGGCGCGGGCAAAACCGAAGGCTCGATGGACGCGGGCAACCTGCTCAAGCCGCTGCTGGCCCGGGGCGAGCTGCACTGCATAGGCGCTACCACCCTCAACGAGTACCGCCAGCACATCGAAAAGGATGCGGCCCTCGAGCGCCGCTTTCAGCCGGTGCTGGTGGAGGAGCCTACGGTGGAGGATACCATCTCGATACTGCGGGGGCTTAAGGAGCGCTACGAGGTGTTCCACGGGGTAAAGATACAGGACCAGGCGCTCATTGCCGCCGCCACCCTTTCGCACCGGTATATTGCCGACCGCTTTTTGCCCGATAAGGCCATCGATCTGGTGGACGAGGCCTGCGCCATGATACGCACCGAAATCGACTCGATGCCCACCGAGCTGGATGAAATCTCGCGTAAAATCATGCAGTATGAGATAGAGGAAGCCGCCCTGAAAAACGACGCCGACCGGCTGACGCAGGAGCGGCTGGAGAGCCTGCGCCGCGAGCTTGCCCAGCTCAGAGAACAGTTGGCCGAGATGAAGGCCCGCTGGAACAACGAGAAGCAGGCCATCGGCAAGCTGCAAAAGCTGAGGGAAGAGATTGAGCGGCTGGGCGGCGAGATTGAGCAGGCCGAGCGCAGCTACGACCTGAACCGGGCCGCCGAGCTGAAATACGGCAGGCTGCCCGCCCTCCAGCGCCAGTTGGAGGAGGAGGAGCGCCGGGCCGAGGAGGCGGGCCGCCACAACACCCTGCTGCGTGACCGGGTCACCGAGGAGGAGATCGCCCGTATCGTCGGCCGCTGGACCGGCATCCCGGTGGCGAGGCTGATGGAAAGCGAGCGGGAAAAGCTGCTGCGGCTGGAGGATATCCTCCACCAGCGGGTTATCGGGCAGGACGAAGCGGTGCAGAAGGTGTCGGAGGCCATCCTGCGCTCCCGGGCGGGGATACAGGACCCCGACCGGCCCATCGGCTCCTTCCTCTTTTTGGGGCCGACAGGCGTGGGCAAAACCGAGCTGGCCAAGGCGCTGGCGCAGGCCCTCTTTGACGACGAGCACAGCATGATACGCATTGATATGAGCGAGTATATGGAAAAATACTCGGTATCCCGTCTGATTGGCGCGCCTCCCGGCTACATCGGCTACGATGAGGGCGGGCAGTTGACCGAGGCGGTGCGCCGCCGCCCCTATGCGGTGGTGCTCTTTGACGAGGTGGAAAAGGCCCACTCCGATGTGTTTAATGTGCTGCTGCAGGTGCTGGACGACGGGCGCATCACCGACTCGCAGGGCAGAACGGTGGACTTCAAAAACACCATTATCATCCTCACCTCCAATCTGGGCTCGGATGTGATTTTGGAGGGCATTGACCCAAGCGGCCAACTGACCGAGGAAGCCCGGCAGCGGGTGAGCGGGCTGCTGCGCCGCCAGTTCAGGCCGGAGTTCCTCAACCGGCTGGATGAAACGGTGTTCTATAAGCCGCTGACCAGAGGCGAAATCACCTCAATTGTGGGGCTGCTCATGGCCGATTTGCAGAAGCGGCTGGCCGAAAAGCAGTTGAGCATCGCCCTTACCGACCGGGCCCGCGACTTTATTGTGGAGCAGGGCTACGACCCGGTTTACGGCGCGCGGCCGCTGCGGCGGTTTTTGCAGCAGCGGGTTGAAACGCTGGTGGCCCGCAAAATCATTGCCGGGCAGGTGGAGCCCCACAGCACCCTGACGGTGGATTACAACGGCAGCGAGTTGGTGCTGGAGGTTGCCCCCCGATAGGCGGTGGGGTATAATAAAAGATAATGTATTTTGACGGCAGCAGCTGTAGGGAAGGCCATGGGGGTTTCCCATTCCTCTCCTTGGAGGGGTGGCGCCCACAGG
>JAEWWW010000138.1 GCA_023396215.1 Bacillota bacterium
GTTTTGTGCCCGCCTACGATAGCGTACTTTACTTGAACCTTGCCATTTTTGACACAAGAGATATCGGTAGAAGTACCGCCAACCTCAAGGAAAATACCGTCTGTCAGCTTTTCGTACATCAAAGCGCCCGCAACACCGGCAGCAGGGCCGGAGAGTATCGTCATAATAGGACGCTTGCGCACTTCAGCCACTGTCATAACACCGCCGTCACAGCGCATGACCATCAATGGCGTTTTAATACCCGCGTCTTTAATGCTTTTCTCGGTCATATTCGCCGCTTCAATCATCTTGGGCATAATGCTGGCATTGACAACGGCGGTACGGGTTCTGACCTTAAGGCCATACAACTGGGATACGGCATTGGTAGCGGTGCCGGGTACATCTAAAGCAATACATGCATCCACCACGACATTTTCGTTTTCCGCATTATCGACAGAGAATGCCTCGGCCGCGACAATAGAGCCACAGGAGTCTGCCACCAGTGCTTTGATGGCTGCCTCAATCTCATCCTTGAAATTCTTGGAACCGGAGTCAACAAAGCTGTTGGCTGTATGAAGTGATTTCGAGGAAGTCAGCGGTATGTTTCCAATCTTGGTATCGCTTTTCGATTTTGCCCCCTCCAAACCGCTGCCGATACCCACGATGCCAACCTTAACGACGTCGCCCTCCAGCAGCGCGTTGGTGGCTTGCGTGGTGCCATGCGCTATAAACACAACATCCTCGGGAGCAATATTGTTACGCTGCAAAACCAGCAAAAGTACCTGAATGATTCCCGCCGCCACGCCGGCGTCAGAAGAATGGGTGGTGGGAATCTTTGCAGTGTCGATCAGTTCGTATGTGTCATTATTTATTAGGGCCACATCGGTGAAGGTACCACCGACATCGATGCCAATTCTTACTTTCATTCGTACTTAACCTTTCTTCCAGAAAATCATTTTGACTGCTGCAGGCATTTTTCTATCGCCTGCACCGATGCAACGATCTCGTCAACCGTACCGTTTATATATTCACATACCAGCGATGCGTTGGGGGTATAAGCCTGATACTTACTAAAAAAACGGTTCCAATCGTAGGAGCCTGCGAAAGCCATCAGATGGCTGTCTGCATCGCCAAAGTTGTCGTTGACATGATAGCTCCGTATCCTGCTGCCAAGACGCTCAAACATAGCATCCATGTCCCATTCCTGGATGTTTGCATGCCCCAGGTCAATGAGAAAGTTTAAGCCCTCTATCGGTAAAAAGAGTTCTGCAAAGGCCTCTTGTGATAACAGGCCGTCTTTTTCAGCCATATTTTCTACCAACAGCTCGACGCCGTGCTCTTGCGCGATTTTATGAAGGAGGACAACACGCTCAAGGCAGTAGCTTTTGCGCTCTGTGATTTCATCATCTGTCATGGCACTGCGGGGGCGGTAAGCATACGGATGGCAGACACAGTGCTGGGCATTGTACTTCTGGCATAGCCTGAAGGTCCATTCATAAATACCTCTGACCGCTTCAAGCTCGATATCCGGTGACGACAGGTCAATATTTTGATACGGGCCATGGACACTAAAATGACCTTCCCGCCCATCCAGCAGCTTAGGAAGAAGATGATCCCAGTAAAAATCACTTCCCGTTTCGGAATAAACTTCAATGCCAATCTCTTTTGGCAACCTCAATAACCGGTTTGTAAATAACCCCTGATAGGAAAGGTTGCTTACAGCAATATTCATAAGAGTTCCTCCAGCTAACCACAGTTCGATGACAACGGCTTATTAATGTAATACCCACCAAGAATGGTGGGTATTTCAGCCTATCAAAAAAGCAGGTTTGTAAAATATATCGTGCAGGCGAACATGCGCCGCTCGTCGGAGCAAGCTGCACTCCATTCACCTCTCGGTCATTTTATGACCAAGGGTTTCATATCGTTTCGCTGCTCCTCCTCTTTCCCACAAAGCCTTTCGGCTTTGTGGGAGCCCTGATGTAATACTTTAAAACTCGAGGGAGGGGGCAGTTTTGCTTTGGGGTGCTCACGAGGGGGACGGCCGGACGCAAAACCCGCAGGTTTTGCACAGGATACGAAGTCCCCCTTGTGAAGGGTATCAAAGAATTGACATCCTTTTACACATAAAGAACGGTGCCAATGATAATCATTGCCGCAACCGCAGGCCATACAAAAGGCATCTGCTTCATCGTTATGCCAGTAACTTCCTGACCGGTGTAACCTGCCACCCAGACGTTATGCGTATTGGTGGGGCAGCAGATGGACTGCATGACTGTAACGCCAACGAAGCCAACCATAGCCTGAGCAGGAGTAAGCAGGCTCAGACCCACAAACAGAGCACAGATGCCGGCGCCAAGACCCCAGAGGTTCAGGGGGCCGCGATAGAGACACAGAGGTGCGAGAACGACAAAGAAAAGAACAAAGGCTATGGTACTGCCCGGAGCAACGGCGGACATGAAGGGCTCCAGAGCGGTAGCAATCTGCGCGGTTTTTACGGCTTTCAGCAGCATACCGATAACGATCATCAGGCAGCCTGCGGGAGCGGTTTTTTCAAACCCCTCGATAAATGTTTTAGAAAGGGTGTTCATGGTGCGGCTCCAGCCGGGTTTCCAGCAGGTCATAAGGGTTCCCCAAGCAATACCTATGAGCAGTGCGGGGATAACGGCTACTTTGAAACCGGCAACGAGAACAGGAGGAATAATCGGGGTGAGCATAGACAGACCGCCGAGCAAGCCTTTCACTTCGGGGGCAGCTTCCAGCTGTGCTTCTTCAACAGGAGCGGAGAAAGCAAACTTTTTGCCGTTTTTCCTATCATTAATCACGATGTAAGCAAGACCAACAGCAAAAGCAATGCCGGAGATAATCCAGGAATAAGCATACACACTATCAAAATCCATGCTTGTCATAGTGGCGTAGGTGTTGACATTGGAAAGAGCAAAGGTAATACCAACACCCTTGGCAAACAGGAAGCTGACCGCCGCGGTCATTTTATCAACGCCAACGGCAATCAGGATAGGAATAACGATGGTACCAATCATGATTGCTCCGCCCAGGCCGGTAACGACGCTCATCATCAGGGTTGCGATTGCATAAAGAGCAATATGTACCACAATTACTCTGTCACCGCCAAACTCCGCGCCCTTTTTAATCATTGTACGCATGATTCCGGTAACATCCATCAGACAGCCGAGCCAACCGGCAAAAATTGCAATAACAAAGTTTGCTGCAAGGTTTGTTGCGCCAGACACTATAACAGTATCGAAAAATCCTATTTCGGCGCCTTCCGCATTTTTGCCGACGATAGGAAGCCCTGCTATAAGGCACATACCAATTGCGAGAACGAGAAGGGCTATAACAGTGGGCATCTTGCGGGTAATCATGAGAACCATAATCAAAAGCATGAATGCAAGAATGAGTATTCCTGTTAACATCTTTTTTCCTCCTAAACACTTGTTCTGTTTGTCTTGCAAGACTTTACATAAACTATAAGACTTATTCATTTAATCGTCAACAGCGGTGTAAATATTGACAAATAATCATTAACGGCTATAATAATTTTATTAAATAATCACATTGGAGGTAAAAATGAATCAAGTTGAACGGCAAGAAGAAATACTCGATTTAATTCTCCATGATAAATGTGGAAATGTTAAGGAGCTGAGCTCTGCCGTATATGCAAGCCCCGCAACGATACGAAGGGATCTGCGCGCATTGGAAAGCAAGGGCCTGGTCAGGCTGCAATACGGAAATATTATACCGTTGGCTGAAATGAGAAAGGAGCTTCCTCTTGCTTTTCGCGAAAACCAATCCAAAGAATCCAAGAGAAATATCGCGCGGTTTGCAGCCAGCCTAATCACGCCTAACTCCAGCGTTATGCTTGACGCTTCCTCCAGCGCACTATATATGGCTGATTATATACAGCCAGATTCAGAGATTACGGTGTTCACAAACTGCATTAAAACAGCCATTAAATTGTGTGAAAACAATGTTTCAGTCTATATTATGGGCGGCAAAATACATAATCGCGATTTTGTTACATCCGGCTCTTGGACTGAAACCAATGTAGAGTCTATCAATGTTGATTACTACTTCTTTTCTTCAAAGGCGCTGGACACAAACGGAGATATCAGCGGTGAGTCTGAATCGGGCGTACACATGAGGAGGCGTATGCTGGAGCACGCGTCAAAGCAATACTTTTTATGCAACTATGAAAAGGTTGGGAAAAAATCAACTTTCTGGCTTTGCAATGCAAGTAAATTGACCGGGGTAATTACCGACGCTGATCTATCGGATATGCCCAACATCAATGCTATTAGGGTTCCTTAATGTTTTTGTAAAAATAGATAAAAGAACTGCATCTAAAGCCTTGGTTTAATATGCTCAATAATCACTAAAGTGATTATTGCCAGACCAAGGCTGATTATTTGAATATATTTGGTCCGCCCGCTGCGGGCGGGTTATTCGCTCTCCCAGCCCCGCTCTGTGTGCGGTATGGCTGCTGACCCAACCGTGCTCCGTCGCGGGAACATGCCTGGGCACATTCTTTTTTGTGAAAAAGCTGGTATCATAAATGCAGGCTTTGATATAATGATGTGAATTGATAAGGCAAAAAATCAAAATTTATATCATGGACGGGAAAACGATGAAGATTGAAAAAGGATGCCTGCGGGATATAGATGAATTGGAAGGTCTATACAATGATTTAAATGATTATCTTGAAGCACATATCAACTTTCCGGGTTGGAAAAAGGGGATCTATCCTGTGAAAGAAACCGCTCTGCAGGGTATTAAAGAAGGCAATTTATTTGTGGCTAGAAATGACAAACAAATTATGGGTAGCGTAATTTTAAGACACGAGCCGGAGCCGGCTTATGATAAAGCTGATTGGAAAACAGATTTAGAATATAAAGATATTTTTGTTGTGTATACATTTGCCGTACATCCCCTTTACTTAAAACAGGGGGTAGGAAAAGCAATGATGGATTTTATCATCCAATACAGCAAAGAGAATAATATAAGGGCGATTCGTCTGGATGTGTATGAAAAGAATACACCGGCAATTTGTCTTTACAAAACATATGGGTTTCAGTATATTGATACGGTGGATTTGGGCTATAGTGAATATGGCTTGGATAAATTTCAGCTTTATCAAAAGCTTTTATAACTTCCACTTTTCGGGGGTGGATGATAAAGAAGGACTGCCGGCTTAGAAACCTTTTTCCACAATTATTGCAAAGAGAAATACGCAGGAGGTAACGGGATGAAGCCCAACAAGCTGAATGTCATATGGTACATAAGCCTTTTTGTCATAGGGGTGGCTACAATTGTGCTGGCGGGCCTGCCTCTGGTTGGGGTAGTGCTGCCTGATGTTGTCATAAGAACTGCGGGTATCATCGATTTGGTTGCGCTCCCCATATTGGTTTTTGCGTCGGTTAAGAGAAGCCAGGCGAGGGGCTAACGACTGCTCTACCGGCAGGCCATGAGCTATCTGCCGCCATCATACAACGAAAAGGAACCCCCGGCCGGGGGTTCCTTTTTGCTGAATGCAGCTTGCAGAACTACAGGATGGTGATGCTCCAGCGGTTGACATAACGGCCGCCGGGGGCAAGGCGGATGAGGTCCTCTTTCTGCTCAAGGTCGGTGATTTGGTCACAGCGCCCGGGCAGGCTGGCCCAAGGCTCGATGCAGACATAAGGGGCCTCGGTTTTGGGCCGGTGCCACAGGGCAAGGTAGGGCATATCGGGGAAATCCACCTGCACCGCCCTGCCGCCCTTGTCGCTTTTCAGCGTCACCGAGCGGCAGATATCGCTGAATATCAGCGCGTCGTTGTCAAACAGGTCGTGCCGCAGCGGCAGCCTCCGGTCGTCCTCAAGAGGGTAGGGCTTTTTATCGCCGGTGGCGAGGCAGGCGTCGGTGAATATCTGCAGGTTGGGGGTGTGGGGCTGGGCAAACTCGAGGCAGCAATCCTCAAAGGCCGGGCCGTCCTCCAGCGGAACATAAAAGCCGGGGTGGCCGCCCACGCCGAAATAGAGGGGCTTTTCGCCGGGGTTGTGCACCCGGTACTCTATCGCCAGCTTGCTTCCAACAAGGGTGTAGGCAATCTGATACTCAAAGGCAAAGGGGTACATCTGGCGGGTTTCCTCGCTGTCGCGCAGGGTGAACACCAGCGTATCGGCGGTTTGCCCGGTGCATTCCAGCTGAGATTTCTTGACAAAGCCGTGCAGTGGAATCTCGTAGCTTTTGCCCTCATAGGTGTACCGGCTCTCCAGCAGCCGCCCCACAACGGGAAAAAGGTTTGTGGCGCGGCTTGCCCAATAGGCGGGGTCGCCCTGCCAGAGATAATGGGTGCCATCGGGGGTCTGGATGCTCATCAGCTCTCCCCCCGCGCTTTCCACCTCGATGGCAAGCTGGGTGTTTTGCAGTGTATGACGCATAAGTTAATCTCCTTTTCCTATTACAGCAGCAGCGCGGCTGCGCCGCATACCCCTGCATCGTTACCAAGAGCCGCTATCCCCAGCTCCACCTTGGGGCCAAGGTCGCCGCCAAAGATGCGCTGTGCCACCTTTTCACGCAGCGGCAGCAACAGGCCCTCGCCCTCGTTGCTGATGCCGCCCCCTATCAGGATAGCCTGCGGGCGGAAGATATTCGCAATGCTGGCAAGCCCCTCGCCCAGATAAGAGATGTAGTTTTCCACCACCTGCGCCGCCGCCGGGTCGGTGTGGCGGCAGTCGAAGGGGATGCGCCCGTTCATTTTTTCGATATCGCCACCCGGCAGGTGCTTCCACATCTCGCTTTCGGGGTGGGCCAGCGCGGCTTTTTTCGCATCCCGTATCAGTGCCGTAGCCGAGGCATAGGCTTCGAGGCAGCCCTTGCGCCCGCAGGTGCAGAGCTCGCCATCCATCTGTATCGCCATGTGGCCCAGCTCGGCCCCTGCCCCATGGTTGCCCTCAAACAGGCGGCCGCCGATGACAATGCCGCCGCCGAGGCCGGTGCCAAGGGTGATAAACACCACGTCGTCGTACTGCTTGCCCGCGCCAAACTTCACCTCGCCGATGCCGGCGGCGTTGGCGTCGTTGGTGATGCGGATGTTGGTGTCAAACCGCTTTTTCAGCAGCTCGACGATGGGCACATCCTTCCACCTGAGGTTGTTGGAATAGGCCACCCGGCCGTTCTGCCCGTCTATGATGCCGGGGATGCCCATACCGATGCCCTCGGTGTCGGCCAGCGTCAGCCCCGCCTCTGCAAGCAGGCTCTCCACCAGATTGCCCACGTTGTTAATGACATGCCCGCTGCCCAAATGCGCCTCGCAGGCCACCTTTTTCTTTGCCATAAAGCGCCCTTCCTCATCCAGAATAGCGCCCTTTATGTCGGTGCCGCCGATATCGATGCCGATATAGTATCTCACCAGCTTGGTCAGCACAAAGCGGCTTTTTCCGGTGACAGTCACTGCCCCCAGCCCGGCAGGAGCAAAGAAGCTCTCCCCCTTCTGGAAGCTGTGCTCACCGATGCTGCCGCTGCCCTCCACGAAGGTCAGGCTGGCAAAGCTGCGCCCGTCCACCTCAAAGGTAACGGTATCGTCGCACTCATATTCATAAACAGAAAAATAGCGGTTGGCCGCCAACTGACGGATGCCGGGGGCGATCTGCCGTTTGCCGTCCTCCGCCCGGTAAGGGGTCAGGGTCGAAACCGCTTTGGCCTGCTCGATGTGCAGCTCGCGCAGGTTGCCGTGCTCGTCGCGGCGGTTGAAGTCGTAAACGCGGTAGGTGATGTTGCTGTTCTGCTGCACCTCCAACACAAGAAGACCCTCGCAGATGGCATGCACCGTGCCCGCGGGGATGAAGTAGCTCTCCCCCGGCTTGACGGGGTAAAAGTTCAGCAGCTCCTCCAGCCTGTTTTCCTCGATATGGCGGCTGTACTGCTCGGGGGTGACCTCCTGCTTCATGCCGCAGTAGATGCCCGCCCCCTCTTTAGCGGCGAGGATGTACCACATCTCGGTCTTTCCCAGCTCGCCCTCATGGGCAAGGGCGTATGGATCGGAGGGGTGCACCTGCAGCGACAGGTTTTGCCCCGCGTCAATCAGCTTAACCATGGCGGGAAAGCGGTCGAACCCCTGCCCGTTGACGCCGTAGTCGGCCTTGGTAATCACATCGGCCAGCGCCTGCCCCTGCTTTTCACCCGCCGCAATGGTGGTTTTGCCCGCCTCGTGCATCGAAAGCTCCCAGCTTTCGCCAAGGGTGGGGCCCGTATGGTTTTTATTCCAGTTTTTTATCAGCTCTGTTCCGCCCCACAGATAGTCAATCAAAGCCGGTTTGAGTTTATAAAGCTCCATTCTATCTACCGCTCCCTGTTTGGCCGGCGGGCAAAGGCGCAGACCCCCGCCCGGCATAGCCGTAATGATGCCCCGCTTGCCGGCGGAGCGGGCTTTTTTGCACCCTCTTAATCTTAGCTTTTGTAAAGGGATGTGTCAATCTTTAGGGGCTGCAAAAGCCGCCAATATTGGATATTTAGAACGGTAAAGGGGCAATTTTCCGGGAGGCGGCCGGCGGCCCCCGTTTTGGGGCCGCAAAAATGATTTTTTCGCAAAAGCAGCATAAAATCTTGTCATTTTTCCCCGATGCTGGTATGATATTCGGTAAAGAAAAATACCACGGGACAGGCCCAAAATCCGCCTTGGTTGGACGCACCCTTATACCGACCAATATCCCTTTTGTCAGGAGGCCAGCGTTATGAATTCACGCCATTTAATCGACCTGAATGACTTTTCACAGCAGGATTTGGACACTATAATCAAGATGGCCAAAGAGATTCGCCAATGGCCCGACTACTATTACGGCGCCTGTCAGGGCAAAATTATGTCCACCCTGTTTTATGAGCCTTCGACCCGCACCCAGATGTCTTTTCAGACGGCGATGCTGCGGCTGGGCGGGCGTATCATCGGGTTTGATAACCCGCTGAACTCCTCGGTGGCCAAGGGCGAAAACATTAAGGATACCATTAAGGTGATGGGGGGATACTCCGACATCATCGTTATGCGCAGTCCGGTGGAGGGGGCATCCAAGGCGGCTGCGCTTTTTGCCGACCGCCCGCTGATTAACGCCGGGGACGGCGGCCACCTGCACCCCACCCAGACGCTGACCGATATGGTGACCCTCATGGGCGAAAAAGGCACCCTGACCGGCCTGTGCATCGGCCTTTGCGGCGACCTGAAAAACGGGCGAACGGTGCATTCGCTGGTGAAAACCCTCTGCAAGATGGGCAACCGCTTTGTGCTGATATCCACCCCGCAGCTCACCCTGCCCCACTACCTCAAGGAGCTGATGGACAGCCACGGCTGCCCCTATCAGGAGGTGGCCAGCCTGGAGGAGGCCATGCCGCTGCTGGACGTGCTGTATATGACCCGCATCCAGAAGGAGCGCTTTGCCTCGGCCGAGGAATATGAAAGCCAAAAGAACGTCTATATTCTCGACGCCCCCAAGCTGCTGCGGGCGCGGCAGGATTTAACCATCCTGCACCCGCTGCCCCGTGTGGACGAGATTGCCATCGAGGTGGACGACGACCCCCGCGCAAAATACTTTGAGCAGGCGGCCTACGGCGTTTATGCCCGCATGGCGCTGGTTATCCACATGCTGCAAAACGACAACAAGCGCGGCATTCCCCTTTCGGAGCCGCAGGAGGGGGCGCGCTGCCAAAACCCCCGCTGCGTTACCCAAAACGAGGGCTATCTGCCCAAAACCTTTGCCCGCGTGGGCCAAAAGCTGGTTTGCGATTTTTGCGAGCACAGCCTATAAAATGGTATAATGAGAGGTGCCACATATGCCGAAAGGTGAAGTAAGCGTGCAAAAAGAAATAAGTCTGCCAAGACTGCTTTGTCTTATCTTTATTCCCACGCTTATATTGACCGCAGCTTATATTTTCATAGGGCTTTCGAGAAATGCAATCCCATCGCTTTTGCTGTATACAATCCCTGCCATTTCACTATTTTTTCTTCTGGCCGCTGTCATCTTATTTCCCATTGAAATAGGCGTCGTTCTGTATGCAAGCAAAAGGGAATATGGAAGCTTCTCATTGAAAAGCGCCTTTTCGCGCCATGACAAAATGAGCTGGTGGAAAATACTTTTATGGGGGTTTTTGCTTTTTGGTTTTGCAGGCATTGTGTCTGTAACCATCGCACCTTTGGAAAATAGCCTGCTTGCTCCGATTTCCGGTCGCTTAACAC
>JAEWWW010000152.1 GCA_023396215.1 Bacillota bacterium
GGGGGGCCCCCCCCCCCCCCACCCCCACTGCTCTTCGCAGACGGTAGCTTGCTTGGCAACTCGCGACAGACGACTCCCCATTCCCCTCCTTGGAGGGGTGGCATCCTCGGATGCCGGGGTGGTTTTGAAAGCAAAGCGATTGCCCCCGTTCCAGCCCCCGCCGGAGGCTTGGGGGGTACACGGGGGGACTTAGTCCCGCCCGTGAGGCGCTTCGCGGCCTTTTCCGCAGAAAAAGACGCCCGCATGTTCCGCAGAATATGCAAGCGCCTGCTTGGGGGCACTTAGTCCCGCCCGTGTGGCGCTTCGCGGCCTTTTCCGCAGAAAAAGACGCCTGCATGTTCCGCAGAACATGTAAGCGCCTAAGGGGGGTGGGTAGCTTCGCTCTCCGCCCCACCCGCGTTGCTCTCTAAAATCAGTAGGGCGTTTTGCGCCTAAAAAATGCCTTCTTATTCCATAGAACATGCAAGCGCTCTGAAACGCCGCTGCCCTTTTTAAGATTGGCTAACAATTGACAACTTTTACAAAGTGGGATAAAATGAAAGGAAAAAGTCGGCTTCTTGCAAGCGGGCAGATTTAAGATGGCGGAGGTATGAGGATGGAGGACAAAATCAGCGTTGCGGCTAAGCGTTTTGCCCAGTTGGTGGAAGCCCAGTTGGCCCGCGTGGAGCGCATGAATCAAACCAAGGATTTTATCGATTATACGGCGCTGGATAAGATTATTATCGGCGTTTGCGGCGGCGACGGCATCGGCCCTGTGATAACCCACGAGGCCGCGCGGGTACTGACCCATCTGCTGGAAAGCCGGGTCAAGGCCGGGCGGGTCGAGTTTCGTGAGATTGACGGCCTGACCATCGAAAACCGCGCCTGCTGCGGCAAGGCCATCCCCGACGACGTGCTGGAGAAGCTGAAGGCCTGCCACGTTATTCTCAAAGGCCCCACCACCACCCCCCGGGCTGGCGACCCCTGGCCCAACATCGAAAGCGCCAACGTGGCTATGCGCAAGGAGCTTGACCTCTTTGCCAATGTGCGCCCGGTAAAGGTACCCGATCAGGGCATCGACTGGACCTTCTTCCGCGAAAACACCGAGGGCGCCTATGCGCTGGGCTCCTGGGGCGTTGAGGTTGACTCCGAGCTGGCCTTTGACTTCACCGTGACCACCACCGAGGGCACCCGGAGAATTGCCAGGCTGGCCTATGAATATGCCGACAAAAACGGCAAGGACAGAGTTTCTATCGTGACCAAGGCCAACGTGGTGAAAACCACCGACGGCAAGTTTCTTAAGCTTTGTCAGGAGATTGGCAAGGAATACCCCCATATCATTACCGACGACTGGTACATCGATATCCTGACCGCCAAGCTGATTGACACCAAGCGCCGCACCGACTTCAGAGTGTTTGTGCTGCCCAACCTCTATGGCGATATCATCACCGACGAAGCCGCCGAGTTTCAGGGCGGGGTTGGCACCGCAGGCAGCGCCAACATCGGCAAGCGGTACGCCATGTTTGAAGCGATACATGGCTCGGCCCCCCGCATGGTGGCCGAAGGCCGGGATAAATATGCCGACCCCTGCTCGATGCTGCGGGCGGCGGTGCTGCTGCTCTCCCACATCGGCTGCACGGCCGAAGCCCAAAAGCTGGAGCGCGCGCTGGACATCTGCATGTATGAGGAGCGCAAGCTCACCATCACCGGCCGGGATACCGGCGCCACCTGCCAGCAGTTTGGCGATTATGTGATGGAAACCATGACCAAATTATAAATATTCGAGGGTATCAAAGAACGGAGCACAGCTTGCTCCGACAGGCGGCACATATCCGCCCGCGTGATATATTTCGCAAGCTTACTTTGTTGACAGGCTAATATTCATTGCTCCAATGAGTTTAAGAGGGAGGTTAGGTCTATGCCTAAGGGACAAAACATCTCAGTTTCAGTTATTAAGCGCCTGCCCCGCTATCTGCGGTTTCTAAAGGATTTGCTCAAATCAGGCATTACCCGCATCTCATCCCGCGAGTTGGCCCACCGGATGAACCTGACGGCGTCGCAGATTCGTCAGGACCTCAACTGCTTTGGGGGATTCGGACTGCAGGGCTACGGCTACAATGTGGAGTACCTCTACAACGAAATCGGCAAGATTTTGGGCATCGATAACGTGCTGCCGGTCATCCTTATCGGCGCGGGCAACCTGGGTAAGGCTATCGCCCGCCAGATGGATTATGAGGAAAACGGCTTTAAGCTGGTGGGGCTGTTTGACAACGCCCCCGAGGTAATCGGCAAGGATTTTGGCGCGGGCCCGGTGCAGCCGATGGAGGAGCTCGAGGGCTTCTGCAAGCAGCATCAGCCGGTGGCCGCCATCCTGTGTATCCCCAAGGAGCAGGTGCCTTATGTCGCCGATAAACTGGTGGATTTGGGCATCAAGGGCTTTTGGAACTTCTCACACTACGACCTCGCCAACAGCTATGACGGCATCGCGGTGGAAAGCGTGCATCTCAGCGACAGCTTGATGACCCTTTCCTACCACCTGAACAACCTGTAAAACCCATGGCCCGCCGCGGCGGTGCTTTCGGCAACGGCATATAAATGAGGAGCAGACATCGAGCATTCGGTGCCTGCTCCCTTTTTTTGCGCCCGGCCGGGCGGTATCACCGGCGTTGCGGGGTGCGCCGCCCTTGGGGCATGCCGCCGCGGCCACTGTACAAGCTTTTTGTCCCCCGAGGCCCACCCCTGTTCAGCGGTTAGCGGAACCGGCTTTCAGCCTCCCGAGGGAGTGGCGCAGCGCCGCTTGCTCGGTTTGGGCGGGGGTGGGCGGGCCGGTGCCCCGCAGCGCCCAGAGCAGCCGTGCCCGGGCCTTGGGCGAGGGCGCCCGCCTGCCCTGCTCCAGCATGCCCACCGCACTGGCCGAAAGCCCGGTCAGCCGCCCCAGCTGGGCCTGCGTCAGCCCCGCCGCCTTGCGCCGGCAGCGCAGCTCATAACCAAACATATGTTTATCACCTCTCTTTTTATTGTAGCTGTTTTTACAGAAACCGCAAGGTTTTTTCTCTGTGCCAAGGCAATTGACAAGGGGCCGCGAGTATGATACTCTTTAATTAAGAACATATGTTCTTAATATGCATAGGGCGATACCGCAGGGTTCGGGGACAAGCCCCTTCCCCCTCCCTGCCGCGCTCGCCCTCTGCCCTCGGGTACCCGCAGCGCCTCATGCTCCACGGTGGAGCATGAGCGCTGCGGCCCGCCCCCGCTTTTTGCCGATTGGGCGGCAAAAAAGCAGGCGGGTATACCGCAAGGGGCCGCGGCAGGCCGTTGTTGCCGCTCCCCCCGCAGCGCGACCCGGCCGTTCCCTTTACCGGGCTTCTCCACAGCCCTTTTGCCCCCCACCATGACGACGGAGGTAACATCTGCATGAGCCTGACCCAACTGACCGAAGAATATCGCCAGACAGCCCGCCTGCTGGAGGACCGGATGGCCCTGCTGAAGGAGCAGCTGAAAACCGCGAGGGGCGACGAAGCTTTTTCGCTGCAAAAGCGGGTGGAGCTGCTCTATACCGAGCTGCTGGACACCCGCATCATCATCCGCTATCTGAGGGATTATTACAGCTAAGGCAATACCGCATAATTCTAAGTGCTCTGGCGCACCGACGGATTTTTCGTCAGATAAAACAAAAGCCGCAGTGAATACTGGGTGTATTCGCGAGGAATAACGTGAAAAATCACGCTATTCCGTCATGTGCCAATCGCTCCTCGCCTACGGCGAGAACCGCGGATTGATGCACAAAAAGCGTGAAGGATTACGGAAAACCCGCAAGCGACAGGGCGCTTAAGGCGGCTGCCGTGAATTGTGCGGTGTTGCCTTAAACCCGGCCGCAGACAAAAGGCCATGAATACATTTTTGCCCCCCATAAGGGAGCGAAGAAAACGCCCCGCCCGGTGTGGGCGGGCAGCCCGGCTAAAGGAGGCATGCCACACTGTTTGACAACCACAGACGGGTCACATTGACCGACCAGATTGACCATTTTGCACCGGCGGGCGTCTATGCCGCCGACAACCGCCAGCAGCTTGTTGTGATGCGCAGCCTGCTGCGGGAGGGGATGCGAAGCTGCCTCACCCCCCGGCAAAGGCAGATGGTGGAGCTTTACTACTATGACCGCCTGACCATGACCGAAATCGCCCATCGGCTGGCGCTCAACCCTTCCACCGTATCGCGCCATCTGAAGGCGGCGAGGGGCCGGCTGCTGCATTTTTCACGTCAAATGCGGCAATTGGAGCAGATACAGCGCTCCTAAGCCTTGCTATTTTTACCGGGCCAGCGTATAATTTTTACACACAGGAGCAAGGCCGCCCCTGCCCTTATGGTAAGCGTTGCCGCTTTTGGGCCGAAAAAGCCGGGTACTCAGGCACAGAACAGGACTGTTGCCGGAATATCCCCCTTTGATAAAGGGAGCCTCTTTTTTGCCTCAGCGGCGGGAGCGCAAGCGGGCGGCCTGCAAACGACAAGAGCAAACGAGGTAATCCATGAATATTTGGCATGACGTGGCCCCCAGACGCATCAACCCCGAGGATTTTATCGCGGTGGTGGAAATCAGCAAGGGCAGCAAAAAGAAGTATGAGCTGGATAAGGAAACGGGATTCTTAATCCTCGACCGCATCCTGCACACCTCTACCCACTACCCGGCAAACTACGGTTTTATCCCCCGCACCTATGGCGACGACCTTGACCCGCTGGACGTGCTGCTGCTCTGCTCAGAGTCAATCGAGCCCCTCACGCTGGTGCGCTGCTACCCCATCGGCATGATTTCGATGATTGACAGCGGCCGCAACGATGAAAAGATTATCGCCATCCCCTATAGCGACCCTACCTATAACAGCTACACCGACATAGAGCAACTGCCCAAACATATTTTTGAGGAAATGTCCCACTTTTTCAAGGTTTACAAGGCGCTGGAGGGCAAGGATACCGCTGTGAACGAGGTCAGCGACCGCATCCACGCCGTCGAAACCATTAAGACCGCCCTCAACAGCTATGTGGAGCATTTCTGCCGCTAGGGCAGCCACCCGGACGTTTACCGGTAAAAAAGATAATAAACCCAGGCGGAGGGCTCTGCCGTTATCAAACGGCTGAGCCCTCAGCCTATCAAAAAAGTAGCGTACAAAATAATATTGCGCAGGCGGATATGCGCCGCTCGTCGGAGCAAGCTGCACTACATTCACCCCCCGGTCATTTCATGACCAAGGGTTTCATATCGCTTCGCTACTCCTCCTCTTTCCCACAAAGCCTTTCGGCTTTGTGGGAGCCCTGATATAATCCTTTAAAACTGTCCGCGGTGAGCGGACAGTTTTGCTTGGGAGTGCTCACGAGGGCGACGGCTGAACGCAAAACCGTAAGGTTTTGCAAGGACACGAAATCCCCCTCGTGAAGGGTGTCAATTCTTTGACACCCTCATGGGCCTCGGCTGCGCTGTTTATCTGCTCACAAAGCCCCAAAGCACGGTGATAAACAGCAACGCCACCACCCCCGCCACCATGGGGCGGATAAACCCCGCGCCCCGGCGCACGGCGAGCCTTACCCCCAGATAGCTCCCGGCCATGGCACAGCCTGCGGCGGGCAGCGCCACCCACAGCAGCACGCTGCCGCCTAAGCCAAAGGCCGCTACCGCAGCCAGATTGGAGGCGAGGTTCACCACCCGGGCGTTGCCCGAGGCGGTAATCAGGTCGAAGCCCAGCAGGGTGAAGGCCAGCGCCAGAAAGGTGCCGGTGCCGGGGCCGAAAAAGCCGTCGTACGCCCCGATGACCAGCCCGCAGAACAGGCAAAGGGGGTAAAGCCGGGCCGGCCCTGGCTGGGGGCGGGCCACAGAGCCAAAGCCCCGGTTAAACAGCAAAAAGGCCGCCACCAACGGCAGGATGATGATAAGGCAGTAGTGGAGATACCGCTCCTCCAGCAGCAGCGCCAGCCGCGCACCGGCCCAGGAACCGGCCAGCGCACCGGCAGCTGCGGTGAGGGCGGGCCGCAGCCGCACATGCCCGCTTTGCAGGTACTTGCCGGCGGACATCATGGTGCCCAGCGACATGGCGAACTTGTTGGTGCCATAGGCCAGATGGATGGGCAGCCCCGCCACCAGATAGGCCGGCAGCGAGATAAGCCCGCCGCCACCCGCAATCGAGTCGACAAAGCCCGCCAAAAACACCAGCGGGCAGATGATAAGTAAAGCGGATGCTGAGATGGTCATAGAGTCAAAAACCTCTCTTTGCCAAGGAATATGCCGCAGGCGGGGGCCCCGCCGGTGGGCGGGAGCGCGGGCAGGCCGGGGGCCTTCCTCAGGGGTTCTCCGCCGGGCAGGCGCCGAGCCTCTTTACCCGGCTGTTGAACTGCTTGTAGAACAAAATGGCAGTGGTTAAAACGGCGATGACGTCGGCCACCGGCTCGGCCAGTATGATGGCAAAAACCTTATCGGAGAAAAAGACCGGCAGCAGATAGATGAGGGGAAGAACCAGGATGATTTTGCGCAGCAGCGCCAAAAAGATGGAGCTTCTGGCGTTGCCGATGGCGATGAAGGTTTGCTGACAGGCTATCTGTATGCCGAATATCAGGTTGACCGAAAAATAGATGCGTACGGCCCAGGTGGCCTTGGCGAGGATGGCGGGGTCTTTGGTAAACATGAGGGGGAAGATTTGGGGAAAGAGCATAATGACCAGCCAGAACAAAACGCCATGGGTCATACAGAGCGTCAGCAGGGTGCGAAAGGCCTTGCGCACCCGCTCTCCGTTTCGCGCGCCGTAGTTGTAGCTGATAATCGGCTGAGCCCCCTGTGTGAAGCCCAGCATCGGCAGCTTGGAAAACTGCTTGATGCTGAACAGGATGGTCATCGTGCCCACCGCCACATCGCCGCCGTAGCGAAGCAGAGAGGTGTTAAAGGCCAGATTGATAATGCTTTCGGTGAACTGCATGATGAAGGGGGAAAGCCCCAGCGTCAGGCAGGGCAGAATCACCCGCGGCGAAAGGCGCAGGTTGCGCAGCCGGATGCGCCAGGTGGTCTTTTTGCCCAGCAGAAAAACCACCACCCACAGGGCGGATACCGCCTGAGAAAGGATGGTGGCCAGCGCCGCCCCTTTCACCCCCATACCCAGCACAAAGATAAAGATGGGGTCGAGCGCGATGTTGAGCGCCGCGCCAATCAGCACGGTCATCATACTGGTGGCAGCAAAGCCCTGCGCCATAATGAAGGCGTTGAGCCCCAAGGTGAGCTGGACAAAAACAGAGCCCAGCACATAGATAAAGAGGTAATCCCACGCATAGTCGATGGTGTTTTCGCTGGCGCCGAAAAGCCAGAGGACATCTTTGCCGCAGAGCAGAAAGGCCGCGGTGAGTACAAAGGAAAGCAGCAGCAAAAAGGTGAGCGAGTTACCCAAAATATGCTCGGCTTCTTCCCGGTCGCCCGCGCCCATGGCGATGGAGGCCCGTGGGGCCGCGCCCATTCCCATCAGGCTGGAAAACGCCGAGATAATCAGGATGACGGGCATCGAAACCCCCACCCCGGTCAAGGCGATGCCGCCCACCCCGGGCATATGGCCGATGTACATGCGGTCGACAATGTTGTATAAAATATTCACCAGCTGTGCCGCAACCGCCGGCATCGCCAGCTTAAAAAGCAGCTTGACGATGTTCCCCTGCCCCAGCTGCCGGTCCTTATTGGCGGCAGCACCTTGTACTTTACTCATATGGCTCAAGATTCCTTTCGATGGCTGTTGGTGTTGTCTTTGAGTGTATTGGTTGGTATGAGATACCGGCCGGAAGGGCGGATATGCGCCTGCTCCCCTGCTCCGCGGCAAGCGCCTTTGGTCTGCCTTTGATATAAAACAAGGCCAAAAAGAAGCGGCCTGCCTCCTTTTGACCTTTCGTATATCAGAATCGCCGAGGGGGAAAGGAGCCCTCGCCCGCAGGAGCTTTCGCGCGGCGTTACACCGGCAGCCAATTGCGGTTTGCATCCGGGAGGGCCACCCGCTTTGCCGGGTCAAATGCCGCCGCCCGGCCGCCTTCCTTTAAGTATTCATTATATCCATCGGGCCGGTACGCTGTCAAGGGCGGCGGCCCGAGGCGGCCGGTTGAGGCATCCGCCACCGCAAGAGCAAAGCCCCCCTGCTCCCCTTCGGCCAGGGCATGCCGCTGGCGCGGTAGGGGAACCTCCCTGTTTTAACCGTTATCCCCACTTTTTCCGCCCGTTGCCTGGTCATGCCGACAGCGGCAACGGGCGGTATGGTGTAGACACAGCGGGGCATCTGCTCCAGCCGGGCCGTTTTTTCGCCGCCGGGCTCACAGAACATATGCTGCACCGTGCAGGTGCGGGGGGCGTTCACCCTCCCCCGCGTCTTAACATGCAGCAAGCTGTGACCTGCGCCATGGCGCAAGGCCGGGGACTCCCCTTTTTTGGCCTGCCGACCCTGTTGGGCAGGCCAAAGGGGGCGCTTGTTTTGCTGTTTATGGTTTTGTGTTCCGCTTAGTACAATGGTGGCCGGGTCTTCCAGATAAGCCTTATAGTCGGCCAAAAACGCCGCGCCGTATCAGTCTTTCAGGCGTTTTATACTCATGGGTGTATACGGGCCGGCCCAGCACTTTCTCCACCGCTTCCTGATAAAGCTGCAGGGGCATGCACAGCTTATCCTCATATAACTGAAACTCCACAATTTCCAGCGGGGATTTTCCCTCGTACCACCGGCTTTCAGACTTTGCTGTCGCTTCTTCCTTTGTCATCATACTTACCTCCATATTTTTTATCATCGTATTTCCACCATCTGCTCCCATTGCAGAATGAATTGTCCTTCAACGGTGCGGTTGTCATGGTAGTGCCCGAAAAACCAGTAGTCGAAGCTGCACCGGCGTTTGACCGTTTCTAAGAAGCCGGTCAGACGGTCCGGCTTGTAGGGATGGCACACCTGTTCCGCAATGCTGTCGGGGGCGCAGTGAGTCAGGATGCAGTCCACACGCCATCCTGCGTTCTCCAGATTCTTCAGGGCATTTTCATATTCCTTATCGCAGGGCATTTCCTCTTTCCACCACGAAATATGGTTGATGCGGTACAGTGCCCTTCGCCGATCCAGCATCTGTTTTCGATACATAAAATCGGGAGCGTCCGGCTCCAGTATGCCTGCGCTGATGTCGTGGGAGGCCGCACCGCCCATCGTGAAAAAAGGCATCCCGCCGATGTCAAAGACCTGTCCGCGCATCAGGTGCAGGATATGCTCCCGCACCTGATGGACATTGCCGCCGTTCCACGCCATAGTCGGGAAGCGGTTTAACAGGTCAAAGTTTTCGTGGTTGCCGTCTATAAACAGGGTGGTGAACGGCTGGTCGTTCAGCCAGTCCAGCCCTTGGTTCGATTGGGGCGTTTCATCCCATATTCCGAAATCGCCGCAGACGATGACGTAATCCTCCGGGCACAGGCTCTGTCCTGCGGGGAAGTATTCTTTTTCAAATCTACGGAAATTGCCGTGGGTATCTCCTGTGATATAAATCATCTTTGGTTCCTCCGCTATATGATCTGCTCGATTTCCGTTCCATCCTTGAAACGGATGAGCAGTTTTTCTTCGCTCAGTACCCTGACGGCGCTGATAAGCTGCCGCACCGCCACCTCGT
>JAEWWW010000008.1 GCA_023396215.1 Bacillota bacterium
CTTTTGTCCCCCTTTGTGCAGCAATGGCTGCGGCAGGCTGCATATCTGCCGCCTGCCCGCAAAATCTCTCTATTCGGTTAGTTTTGAGTGATATGGACGTCTGAATCGCTCATCTTTTCCTGCCCGGCGGCAAACATCTCCACCGCGAGGGTCACCGGCTTTTCCTCCAGCGGAATGCGGCCTTCCTCGGCGTCGTTGGCAAGCTCGCGGGCCTTGCGGGCCACGGCCACCACAAACTCATAGTAGCTCTCGCCCTTTTTAAGTATCTGCGACATGGCGGGTCTAAGCATTTTTCAGCACCTCTTCTATCATATGTTTTTGATATTTTATTGAAAATTTAGCGGTTCTTATGACACAATTCAAATTTTTGCAGGCTTCCTCGATGCTGTCGTTGACGATGATGTAGTCGTACCCCATGGCCTGCTCCAGCTCGTAGCGGGCGGCGGCAAGGCGGCCCAGTATCGCTTCGCTGTCCTCGGTGCCCCGGCCGGTGAGCCTATCCTTAAGCTTATCAAAGGCGGGGGGCAGCACAAACACAAACAACGCCTCGGGGCAGGTCTTTTTCACCTGCGCGGCTCCGTTGACCTCAATCTCCAAAATCACATCCCGCCCGGCGTCAAGCTCCTGCTCAACAAAGCTGCGGGGGGTGCCGTAATAGTTGCCGTTATAGAAGGTGTGCTCCAGCATCTGCCCTTCCTCAATGAGGCGCGCAAACTCCTCGTGGGAGATAAAGTGGTAATTCTTTCCGTCCACCTCGCCCTTGCGGGGGGCGCGTGTGGTGGCCGATATCGAGTAGGAGATATCCCGCTCCTCAGAAAAAAAGTGGCCCAGCAGCGTGCTTTTTCCCACACCGGAAGGGCCGGAAAACACAATTAGTATACCCCGTTTAGTCATTGTCTTCCAGCTCCTCGGTATCGTCATAATCCACCAGCCGATTGGCAACCGTTTCGGGCTGCACCGCCGAAAGGATAACATGATCGGAATCGGTGATGATAACCGCCCTTGTGCGGCGGCCGTAGGTTGCGTCGATAAGGGTGCCGCGGTCGCGGGCGTCCTGTATAATGCGTTTGATGGGGGCGGACTCGGGGCTGACGATGGCAATCAGCCGGTGGGCCGAAACCATGTTGCCAAAGCCTATGTTAATCAGCTTCATAATCTTCCTCCTTGCGGCAGTGTGCCGGTGGTGCCGCGCAAAGCAAAGGGCCGCCGGTTTGTTTCCGCTGCGGTCTTTGCGTGCCCGGCTTTCGGCTTCTGCCCGGTTTTATGGTGGTTGCCGGTCGCTCCCGCGGCCTTATTCCAGGTTTTGAATCTGCTCCCGCAGCTTTTCAATCTCAGACTTTATCTCAACCACCAGCCGCGATACCGCGATATCCTGACATTTTGAGCCGATGGTGTTGGCCTCGCGGTTAAACTCCTGCACCAGGAAGTCCAGCTTGCGGCCCAGCGCCTCGCCACTCCCTAGTATCTGCCGAAATTGGGTAATATGGCTGCGCAGCCGCACCGTTTCTTCATCGATGCTGACCCGCTCGGCAAAGACGGCGGCCTCGGTGAGGATACGCTGTTCGTCAATACCCGCCTGACCCAGCACCTCGGTCATCTTTTGGTAAAGCCGGTTGCGGTAGCTTTCCACCGTGCGGGGCGACTGCTCCTCCACCGCGGCAAGGTGCTCCTCGATGGCACTCAGCCGGGCCTCAAGGTCCTTCCGCAGCCTGCCGCCCTCCTGCTCCCGCATGGCTACAAAGCCCGCAATCGCCTTTTCGGCCACCGTTTGCACGCAGGCCCACACCTCGTCGATATCCTCGGCGGGCTTGCGCACCACATACAGGTCGCCAAAGCGGCTGAGGGTGGCGGTGGTGATGTCGTCGGTCAGCCCAAGGCGGCTGCCCATCTCCCGCAGTGCCTCAAGGTAAGAAGCGGCGAGGCTTTGGTTAATCTGCACGTCGGCGGCCCCGCCGTCCAGCGTGACGATGGTGACCGAAACATCCACCTTGCCGCGGGCGATGGCGCCCTGCACCAACCCCTTGAGCTTCTCCTCCAGATAGGCGTAGGCCCGGGGCACCCGGGATGAAAACTCAAAAAAACGGTGATTGACCGACCTTATCTCAACAGTGATATCCTTTCCCTCTAACAGTTCCTGCGCTCTGCCGTAGCCGGTCATGCTTCTAACCATAAGCCACCGAACCTTTCCATCTTTATCATACCTGCTCCAAGGGCTCCGGGGCAGCGCCCGCCATCGGTTACCGGCGGGGTCTGCTGTCCTTGCCGGGTGGAAAATCCCCGGCCCACAGCCCGTCCGGCTTTGGTAACAAGTCTATTTTTCTCAAAAAATCTCTGTTTTTCTCACGATTAGGCAAATTTATCTTCCTCACATTGTACTATCTGGCAGGGGGTTTGTCAAATACAGCCATAGGGCCACCCGCAGCCCAAAAAGCAGCGGTTTTCTGCCCGCAGCAACGCCTTAACCGGCCCCGCAGACGCAAAGGGCCGCCGCAGCCGGAGAGGGCTGCGGCAGCCGATATCGGTTTTTCATAAAAGGAGACTTACAGCCTGCGCCCCGACGAGCGACGGCGGCGGCGACGGGCGCTTCCTGTGCCGTATTTTCGGTGGTTGCGGTTGCGCAGTATCATCAGCACCACATAGAGCACCAGCAGCAGCGCCACAAAGATGACGGCAAACTTGGCCCAGAAGGAGGCGAAAAAGCCCTTGACCTTGCTCCAGTAGTAGAGGGGCTTGCTCATCTCGATGGTTTCGCCCGCCAGCAGCACCACCCGGCCCACCTCTTCGCCCGCCAGCATCAGCCGGACGCTGCCCACTTCGTCCCCCCTGCTGACCGGGGCCTGCAGGCTTTCGGGGATATCGGGCAGAAGCTGCACGCTGGAGGCCTCGATATCCGAAGGCACCAGCGAGGTAAACCGCTCGGCGCTGATGAGCGCCACCGAGTCCTTCTCCAGCGAAAGCTCCACCGGAATCTCGGTCACCAGCTTGCCTTTTTCCAGCAGGGTCTTGACCCGGAAGGTATCAAAGGCCCATTCGTAAATCTTCTTGGTTTCGGTAAAGTTCAGGTACTCGGGGTAGGCTTTTCCGCTGGGGTCGTCGATGGGCGCGCCCATCAGCACGGTCAGGTAGGTAAAGCCGTCCCGGCTGGCTGATGAAACAAAACAGCGGCCCGCCTCGGGCAGCGTGCCGGTTTTAATCCCCCGGATAGGCGAATAATAGTACTGGCTGCTCTTGACCATCATCAGGTTGGTGGTGTTTTGCCGCAGCGAGCTGTGCTTGTTAGTGGGGCCGATCTCCTGGGTGGTTGTGGTGGCAAACTCCATAAACTCCGGCATTTCCATGGCGTAGCGGGCGATGATGGCCATATCCTTGGCGGTGGTGTAGTTGTTTTCATCGTGCAGGCCGTTGGCATTGGCAAAGTTGGTGCCGGTGCAGCCCAGCTCGCGGGCCTTATCGTTCATCATCTCGACAAACCGGGCGATAGAGCCATCCCCTATATGGTCGGCCAGCATCATGGCCGCCTCGTTGGCCGACTGCAGCATGGCGGCGTAAATCAGCCCCCGTGCGGTGACCTCCTCGTTTTGCAGGATGCCCCCCAGCGAGGCGTTTTTGCCGTAAAGGGCGTCCTGTATATACAGCTTAAGGGGGATAAGGGTGCCGTCCAAATCCTCTATGTTTTCCAGCGCCAGTATCACTGTCATAATCTTGGTCAGCGAAGCGGGGTACATCTTTTTATCGGCGTTCTTTTCAAAAATCACCTTGCCGGTGTCCAGATTAACCATATAGACGGCTTCAGACTGCAAATCAAAGGGCGGCGTGTACCCGGCCGCCAGCGTGGCGGTGCCCAGCGCCGCCGCAAACAGCAGCATCATCGCCACAAAAAAAGCCATTTTCCGCATCCTGCGCATATAGACAATCACCCGCCCCTGCATTATTATATTCAGTAGATATTAGTATAACAGATTTTTCAGGCAGTGTCGATAAAATCCCCCTGCTTTCCCCAAGGGTTTTTATCCTTTTTTGGCCCCTGCGCCGCCCGCGGCCTTTGCATAAAAGGTGTCGGATTTTGCCGGGTTTACTGCCTGCCTGCGGCAAACGCGGACTGAAACCGCTTTTGCTCCCCGGCGGCGGGCGGTTGACAGCGCCGGCCCGGCTGGGGTAAAATAGCACACTGATACGCCCTTCTCTGCCCGCGGGGGCGGCGCCCGAAAGTTTGGTCTTTGGAGGTTTGCCCATGATTTATGTGACGGGAGATATGCACGGCGACATCACCCGGTTTAAGGAGAAGGCTGTCAAGCGCCTGCGCCGGGGGGATACCCTCATTGTCTGCGGCGATTTCGGCTTTGTCTGGAACAACTCCCCCGAGGAGCAGAAGCTGCTGAAATGGATTGGCAAGCGCCGCTTTCACACCCTGTTTATCGAAGGCACCCACGACAACCTCGACCTGCTGGCCCAGTACCCTCTCAGCCAATGGCAGGGGGGCGAGGTGCGGGTGATATCGGGGCGGCTGATACAGCTACAGCGGGGGCAGATTTACAACATCGAGGAAAGCACCGTCTTTGCCATGGGGGGCGGAGAAAGCCGCGACCCCGACGTCCGCGAGCAGGGCAAAAGCTGGTGGGCGGAGGAGATGCCCACCCTCGAGCAGTTGGAGAAGGCCCGCCGCAATCTGGAAAGCTACCGCGGGGTGGTGGATTATATTGTGACCCACGACTGCCCGGGCTCGCTGCGCTCCTGTGTGGACAGCGAGGAAACGGTGAGCCACCTCAGCACTTTTTTTGACAGCATGCAGCAGCAGTGCCGCTACAAGAAGTGGTTCTTCGGCGCTTACCATCTGGATAAGCAGATACCTCCCTACTATTATGCGCTTTATAAAAGTGTTGTACCGGTGCGGGCCCAAAAATAGCCCGCATCTTTTTTATTGCAAAGCCGCTGCCGCGACCGATTGCCGCGCCGACGGCTTATATTTTTGCAGGGCTTCTTTCAATGCCGGGGCAAATATATTATACTAAAAATGCCGATGAGGGGTCACGCCTGCCGCCGGCAATCAAACAACGAGGTGATTGCATGAAAAAATACGTGATAGCGCTGGACCAGGGAACCACCAGCTCGCGCGCCATTATTTTTGACCGCCAGCAAAACATTGTTGAAATGATGCAGAAGGAAATCCGCCAGATTTACCCGCAGGCGGGTTATGTGGAGCACGACCCCATCGAGATTTTCTCCTCACAGTACGAGGTGCTGGCGGGGGTGATGGCCCGCAGCGGTATCAGCCCCGAAGAGATTGCGGGCATCGGCATCACCAACCAGCGCGAAACCACCGTCGTGTGGGAAAAAGCCACCGGCCGCCCCATCT
>JAEWWW010000023.1 GCA_023396215.1 Bacillota bacterium
ACCGGCGATACTGGTGCAACTGGCGATACTGGCCCGACCGGCGATACTGGTGCAACTGGCGATACTGGCCCGACCGGCGCGACCGGAGCAACCGGCGATACCGGGGACACTGGTCCAACCGGTGCAACTGGTGATACCGGCCCCACTGGCGCAACCGGAGACACTGGCCCAACCGGTGCAACTGGTGATACCGGCCCAACTGGAGCGACTGGCGACACCGCAACGTCAATACATACACAACAAGAAAAAGCCTTTGATAACAAGGCTTTGAAGAATACAGATATTGAAAATGTCCCTTATAATCACACTTTATTTTTGAAGATTGCAAGCACTGGGAAATTCCTCTATAATGGGAATACGATGAAGGAGTGTATCTACATATGAATAAGAAAATTTTAATTGCTATTGGCGTTGTGCTTTTAGTGGCTGCGCTGATTATTGGTATTTATATCAGTCAATCTAAAACGCCTCCAATGGAGCCGTCAGACTTGATGTTACCTGAATCCCCAGCAGCAACGGATATTTTACCGGACAATACTTCCAGTGAAGTGGAGCAGCAGCCAACAGAACCAACAGACGCACCCGCCGCCCCGGCCCCCTTGCTGGAAGAACAATATGAACAAGCCATGAGTGAGAGTGATTTATCTCCCGATGAAATTGAAGCAATACGAGCGCTAGTAGGCGATGGAAAAACCTTCGAGGAGGCACTTCAAAGTGTAAGACCAGGCGCTAGAGTAGTTGAGCAAGGTGAAACAGAAACATCAAGTGGCAATCAAAACACTGAAAAGCCAAGTAACAATAACAATGGAAATAATAGCAAGCCTACAACTCCAACGAAACCACCTAAGCAAGATAATACAACACCTAAGACAAATGAAGGTGATTCTGGTGGGGCAGACTTCAACAATCCAGATACTAGAACACCTGAACAAAAAGAGGCGGATGCAAACGACCCATTTAGTGGGGGAGTTACAGGTGGTAAGAGTGGAGATACATCTCACGCACCAGATTTCTAAACTAAATAATATAAAACAGCATATAAAGATAAAATATCTAGTGCATTAGTACTAGATATTTTTATACCTCCAATCCAATCCCCCCTGACCCGCTTATTTCGCCCTTTGGGCGCATTAGCACGACCTACGCAAAACCGCATACCCGCCATCGAGGCCCCCAATCCGGGGGCCTCTTTTTTTGTTTACTCGCTCTCTAACGCATCAGTACGGATTTCCCTGTTTTAGGCTATATGAATCGTTCTTTAACGGTTGTTCAGTTGGCCAACTAAATAAGGACGCCCTTAGCAAATTCTGATTTCACCTCTTCTGGCAAAGCGGCCAACCACAAAAAAGCAGAGAACCTCCCCGAATGCGGTGGCAGGTTCTCTGCTTTTTCAGATAAACAACGGCTCTATTCCCGATACCCCTCAAACAGGGCCTGTTCCCAGCCGCGCAGCCGCGCCATCTCTTCCTCGGTGGCGATGGGCATATGAAGCTGGATAAACCCAAACAACTTATCGGCCAGCGCGGGGGTGTAGTCAAGCCCCAGCTGCTGAAGCGAAGCCGGCATACCCGCGGCCCGCAGGAACCCCGCCAGCTCTGCAACCTCTTTCTGGGGCGCTTCGTTAACCAGCAGCTGATAGATCAATGAAGCGCCCACCAGCTCACCGTGCAGAAATTTTTGGGCCAGGGCGGGCTGGTGGCAGCAAAAGTAGCTGTACAGCGTGTGGCTGATGGCAGCCTGCTTGCCGCCGCAGGCCATGGAGGAAACGACCCCGGTCAGCTGCATGGCCGCGCAGAGGCAGTCCTCAATAAACGGCTCGGCCAGCCCCGCCCGCAAGGCGGTAAACAGCTGCTCCTCATGGTCGATGTAACGGCGAAAAATGCTGTGGGCAAGGGTCAGCGCGGTGTCGGAAAAGGCATTTTTCTCCCATTGGTCGGAATAACGGATGTTATACATAATCTCGGGGTACTTGGCCATGGCGTCTACAACACCGGCCAGATTATAACGCGGCGGGCAATCACCTAAAATCAGCTTCAGGTCTGCCAGCGCGGCAAAGGGGGGATAGCTGGTCCAGTAATTGCCCACAAAGTCGCCTCCGTCGGTGTAATGCACCGAAAGCCAGGCCGAGCAGGCGCAGGTGGCGGCCGAGGTGGGCACCGTGATGCAGCGCACCCCAAGAAGGTCGGAGGCAATTTTGGCTGTGTCTATCGCCCGGCCGCCCCCGACGCCGATGACACAGTCTGCGCCGAAGGCCAGACCGGCCTGCGCGGCGGCCTTGTAGTTTTTAGGGCAGCAGTGCCCCGAAAAAAGCATTGGCTCAAAGGCGATCTGATGCCTGCCCAGCGAAGCTTCTATGCCGGGCCTTGCTTTTTCCCACACATTTGCGTCAGCCAGAACCAGCGCCCGCCGGCCCAGCCGCAAAGCCTCCGGGCCAAGCTGGGTCAGGGTGCCTTCGCCCTGAAAGTAGCGCCCGGCACAAAGCTGTATCAATCCGCCTTCTCTCATGGTACCCCTCCGTTTCTTTGCTTTTAAGCCGCTGTGTTTTTACGCATGTCCATCCGTTTTTTGATATAAGGCAGCGCCAGCATCAGAAGAGAGATGGCGATAAAGACTACGCTGATGGGGGAGGTAAAGAAGGTGCCCCAGTTGCCCTTGGAAACGATAAGCGCCCGGCGCAGGTTGGATTCACACAGCCTCCCCAGCACCAGACCGATGACCATGGGGGTGAGGGGGAAATCCAGCTTGGTGGCAAAATATCCGAAGACGCCGAGAACCACCATGAGAATCGCGTTAAATACAGAGTAGTTGATGGAATATGCGCCGATGACGCAGAGCACCACCAGAATAGGCACCAGGGTGTGGGTAGGTACGCGGGTGATATTGGCAAAGCCCTTGATGAACAGGCGGCCCTGCAGGTACATAAAGAGGTTGACGATGATCAGGCCAAACATGATGGTGTAAACCCAGTTTCTTTGCTGCACAAAAAGCTGGGGGCCGGCCGCGATGCCCTGCATGGTCAGCGCGCCCAAAAGCACGGCGGTATTGGTATCGCCGGGGATGCCCAGCGTGAGCAGGGGGATCAGCGTCGCGCCGGTAACGGCGTTGTTCGCCGCTTCGGACGCCACCACCGCTTCCTCGCTGCCGTGGCCAAACTCCTCGGGATGCTTGGAGGTGCGCTTGGCCTCGTTGTAGGCCAAAAAGGAGGATATTGCCGCGCCGGTACCGGGAACCGCGCCAATGAATACGCCGACGATACTGGATTTCAGCATGGTCACCTTGTATTTAAAGACATCCCAGAAGGAAACCTTTTCATTGCTGACCTTCAGGGCTTCGCCGGTTTCTTTGTTCATGTCGCGGGCTTTGCTCATAATTTCGGTGATGGCAAACAGGCCGATGAGCACGGGGATGGTATCGATACCCCCCTGCATCCGGTTGATGCCGAAGGAAAAGCGGCTTACGCCATCCATGGGGTCGATGCCGACGCAGGCGATCAGCAGGCCGGCAAAGCCCATCAGCAGGCCTTTGATCTGTGATTTACCTCCCACGCTGGCGATAATGGTGAGGCCGAAAAGCGCCAGTGCAAAGTACTCTCTGGGGCCAAACCGCAGCGCGAAGGAAGCAATGGGCGGCGCGGCGAAAATCAGAATTGCACAGCTGAACAGGCCGCCCATGGTGGAAGCGGCAAGCGCGCTGTGCAGCGCCTTATAGGCGTGGCCTTTTTTGGCCATCTGGTAGCCGTCCAGAGCGGTGGCGGCAGAGGCCGGCGTGCCGGGGGTGTTAATCAGAATGGCGGTGATAGAACCGCCGTAGATGCCGCCGCAGTAAACGCCCAACAGCAGCAGAATGCTGGAAACAGAGTTGAGCCCGTAGGTCAGGGGCAGCAGCAGGGCGATGCACATGGTGCCGGTAAGCCCGGGCAGCGCGCCGACAATAATGCCGCCCGCCATGCCGACGTTAATCCAGAGCATGTTTTCCAGCGTGAATAAGCTGGCGAGAACGGTTGTAATCATATCCATAGAATGCAAGCCTCCTTTCGGTTATGGCAGACGCACAGAGAGTAAAAAAGTAAAGCCCAGCCAGATAAGGAAGGCCAATGCATAGATGACGGGATAGACCCACAGCTTTTTTACCCGAAACAGCATCAGTATAAATGTGATGGCCAAAAAGGTAGAAATAAAATAGCCCAAGGTGTGAAACAGTGCCGAATAGCCCAGAATAATCGCCGCCAGGGCAACCGCGCGCAGCTCATCCCGCAGCATGGTTTTTTTCTGCTCGGGGGTCATGGCTTCGGCAGCTTGGTCGGCGGCCTTCTCTTTGCGGCCCTTAAACAGGGTGACGGCCAGCAGAATCAGGCTCAAAACCACCATGGAGGTACCGATAAAGTTGGGAAACACCCGGGGCCCCATGGCGGAAACGCCGGGGTCCTTGATGGTAAGCGGTACCGCAATCAAAACAAACACACCCAGCGCGAGAAAAACAAAGGATGAGATAAGGTCTTTTTTGTATTGACTCATGTTTTCGCCTCCTCAAAAGCGGATAATAAAAGTCTCCCCCGGCCCCAACCACAGAGGGGCCGCGGGCCGGGGGAGATTAAAATTTAAAAGTTATTGAGCAAGAAGCGCCTGATTGACCTCTGCTTCGTACTTGATGCGATTTACCATCTCGTCGGTGGTAAGGTAAATGGGCAGCAGATTGTTCTTTTCGCAGAAGGATACATACTCGTCTGTTTTGGTGATGGCGCTGAGCTTCTGAGAAATCGCCTGAACCAGATCGTTGGGGGTGGTTGCGGGCACGATGAGGAACTTCCAAACGCTCATTGCCACGTCATAGCCCTTCTCTTTGAAGGTGGGGATGTCTTTAAAGGCTTCACGGGGGTCGCGGGCGCTGTTAAAGATACCAAGGGCTACTACGTCGCCGGATTCAATGTACTGCAGAGCCTCGCCGGGATGGCTGACCGCTACGTCGACGTGGCCGCCCAGCAGCGCTGCCAGGGTGGGTGCGCTGCCGTCGAAGGAAACGCCGGTGGCCTCCACCTCGGTTTTAGAGAAGAACAGCTTCTGGCTGAGCTCCATCAGGCTGCCGCTGCCGGAAAAGCCGTAGGTAACCGCATCGCGGGCCACAAGGTCCTCGATGCTGTTGATGCCCGAGTTTTTGCTGGCAAGCATCACAATGGGCTCGTCAGAAAGCGATGCAACGGGGATGAAGTCGTCCACGGTGTAGCCTACCTCGCGGACAAAGGGCTGCAGGGTGAAAACGCCGATGGCCTGCTGGCAGATGGTGTAGCCGTCGCCCGCCGCGTTTTTAAATTCGGTGGTAGCCACGGTGCCGCCTGCGCCGCCGCTGTTCTGCACAACCATGTTGACGCCGAAGTAATCTGAACGGGCGCCGATTTCGGCGATGATGCGGGTCAGTGCGTCAGAGCTGCCGCCTGCATCCCAGGGGCAAACCAGAGTAATGGTGTTTTTGGGGTAATCGGATGCGGCGCCTGCCGTGCCGGAGGCATCCGGGGCGGAGGTGTTGGGGGTATTAGGGGTGTTGCTGCCGCTGCAGGCGGCAAGAGAAAGGACGAGTGCGAGAGAAAGGATGAGGGCTATAAAATTCTTCTTGTTCATGATGAATTCCTCTCTTTTTTTAATTATTATTGCAACCCGAAGGCTGAAAACAAGTTTGACAGGCCAGGCTTTCCCACAAGCCGGACAGATAACAGATGCCCATGGCGCGGTCGTAAAGGCCGTAGCCGGGCTTGCCCTGCTCGCCCCACACCATTCTGCCGTGGTCTGAACGGATAGCGCCGTCAAAGCCATGCCGGTAGAGGATGGAAAGAATCTGCGCCATATCGAGGCTTCCGCAGGGGGAAAAGTGTGCGCTTTCCAAAAAGTCCTGATTTTCGGCCAGCAGCACATTGCGCGCATGTACAAAGGCGATACGCCCGCGGGCGGCCATGCTATCGGTAATCTCGGCCACATTGTTCTGGCTGCCGCTGCCCAGCGAGCCGGTGCAGAGGGTGATGCTGTTGGCGGGGGAATCCACCAGCGCTGTGATGCGCAGGAGGTCCTCCAGTGAAGAAACAATGCGGGGCAGGCCGAAGAGGGGCAGCGGCGGATCGTCGGGGTGGATGGCGAGCCTTATGCCCAGCCGCTCGGCCTCGGGCACCACCGCCTTCAAGAAATAAGCGAGGTTTTTCCACATTCCCTCGGTTCCCATGGCGCGGTACCGCTCTAGCATTTGGGAAAGCTCCTCTTTTTTGGAGGAAAAGTTCCACCCGGGTAGCTTGAGCTCGGTTTTGGCAGGGTTCATCGCCTCCAGCTGGCTGCGGGCAAAGGATACGGTAAAGGAGCCGTCCTCCAGCCGGGTGTTCAGGTCGGTGCGTATCCAGCCGAAAAGGGGCATGAAGTTGTAGCATACGGTGTCGACGCCATGGTCTGCCAGCAGGCCCAGATTGGTGATAAAGTTTTCGATAAACCTATCCCTGCTATCAAGCCCCAGCTTAATGGATTCGTGAACCGGGAGCCCTTCGACCACCGAAAAGTTCAGGCCGTTTTCGGCAGCCTGCCGCGACAGCGCCGCAACCTCTTCGCGCTGCCAAAGCTGGCCCGCGGGGGTGTTGTGGCAGGAGCTGACCACCGTTGTAACGCAGGGTATCTGCCGGATGTACTGCAGGGGGATGCTGTCTTCAGGGCCAAACCATCGAAATGAAAACCTCATGGCAGCCCCCTTATCCCAATATTGCGCTGACGCCTTCCTCCACCGCTTTGCATTCGGCCTCGGTAAGTGCGCGGAAAGGGAAGCGGGCGGGGCCCATATCAAAGCCCTGTTTTTCCAGCATCTTTTTGTGGGCCATAATCGGCATAATGCGGCGAACCAAATCGCGCAGCTTCAGTACTTTCTTTTGCGCCTGACGCGCGCCCTCCAGGTCGCCCGCGTAGTAGCAGTCCCAGACAGAGCGGCAGAGCTGGGGGTATACGCCGGCCAGGGCGACCACCGCCCCCGCGCCGTCTGCCTGCAGCACCGGCAGCACCTGAGCGTCGTTGCCGGTCATCAGCTCGAAGCCCTCGGGCAGCTCCAGGCATTGAAACTCCTGAAACAGCTGAAAATCCATGCTGCTGTCCTTTAGCCCCTTCACATTGGGGCAGCTGCGGCATACCCGCTCCAGAATACCGGGGGTAATCTGGTTCAGAGCCATGCCGGGGATGTTGTACAGATACAGGGGAAGGTCGCCGGAAAGCTGTGAAGCCTGCTGGAAATAGGCCGCCAGCGTGTCGGCGTCGTAGCGGTGATAGTAGGGGGCGGTAACCGAGGCGGCGTGTGCGCCTTCGCTTTTTGCCCAGTCAAACAGCATTTTCATATCTTCCAGATTCATTGCTGTGACGTTAAACATGATGCGGGTATCGGCCGCGGCGCCTTTGGTGGCTGCCGTAAGCAGGCGCTTGCGCTCCTCCAGTGTGAGGTTGATAAACTCGCCGGTGGTGCCGCAGACAAAGATGCCGTGGACGCCAGCGTTGGCGACAAAGCCGGTCAGGCGGGTGTATTCCTCATAATTGACGCTTCCGTCGCTGTGGTGCGGGGTGAGAAGCGGGGCGGAGATACCGCGTAAAAGTGATTGCCGGGACATGAATTGGCCTCCTTTAACATTTGGGGGAATTTATTTGATGATGGCTCCCTTGGCTGCTGTGGAGACCAAACGGGCGTAGCGTGCGAGATATCCTTCTGTGACCTTGGGGGCAAAGGGCGCCAGCCGCGCGATTCTTCGGCTGATTTCCGCATCCTCCAGACGCACGTTCAGCAGCCCGGCGTCGATGTCGATATCGATGACGTCGCCGTCTCTGACCGCCGCAATCGGCCCGCCCTGAGAGGTTTCGGGGGAAACATGCCCGATGCAGGGGCCGCGGGTCGCGCCGGAGAAACGGCCGTCGGTCACAAGCGCCACCGACTCGGTGAGCCCCATGCCCACCAGCGCGGCGGTGGCGGTCAGCATCTCGCGCATGCCGGGGCCGCCCTGAGGGCCTTCGTTGCGGATGACAATGACCTCGCCGGGGTTGATTTTGCCCCCGTAGATGGCCTCTACCGCGTCCTCTTCACATTCAAAGCAGCGGGCGGGGCCGCTGTGCTTGCGCATGGCGGCAACCACGGCCGATTGCTTTACCACCGCGCCCTCGGGGGCAAGGTTGCCCTTGAGAACGGTTAGCGAGCCGTGGGCGCTATAGGGCTCGGCAGCCGGACGAATCACCTCGGGGTCATGCTCCACCACACGGGCGATATTCTCCCGGTGGGTTTTGCCGTTTACTGTCATCTGATCCAAATCAATGATGCCGTCCAGCTCACGCATGACGGCGCCTACGCCGCCGGCCTGGTCCAAATCCAGCATGGTGTGCGCGCCCGAGGGCTTGATTTTTGTGAGGTAGGGGGTTGTTTCAGACAACCGGCCGATATCCTCCAGCGTGAGGTCCAGCTTGGCCTCATAGGCGATGGCGGGCATATGCAGGGTCATGTTGGTGGACCCGCCCACGCTCAGCCCCACCCGCATGGCGGTATCCAGCATCTTTTGGGTCACAATATCGCGGGGGCAGATGTTTTGCTCCACCAGCCGCACAATGGCCATGCCGCTTTCCTTTGCCACGCGGTTCTTTTTTCCGCTTACCGCATGGGCGCAGGCGCTGCCGGGCAGGGCAAGGCCGATGGCTTCGGCAATAATCGACATGGTGTTGGCGGTGCCCATCATGGCGCAGGAGCCGGGGGTGGGCGACATCAGGCCCTCCATGTATTCATACTCTTCCAGAGAGATTTCGCCCCGGGTCAGCTTGCCGGCCATCTCTTTAAGCTCGTAGGTGGCGTAGCTTTTGCCCTTGTATTGGGCCGGCATCATCGGCCCGCCGGTGACAATCACGGTGGGGATATTCACCCGCAGCGCCGCCATCAGCATGGCGGGAACAATCTTGTCGCAGCCGCCAATCAGAACCAGCCCGTCCAGCTGGTGCCCGCCGGCATAAACCTCAATCGAATCGGCGATGACCTCCCGGCTGGGCAGCACGCTGCACATGCCCACGTGGCCCTGAGAAAAACCGTCGCACAGCGAAATGGTGTTTACCTCAAAGGGGATGCCGCCGGCCTCGCGCACTCCGTCCTTCACCAGTCGGCCGATGCGGTCGAGGTGAATGTGGCCGGGATGCATCTCGTTGTAGGTGTTGATGACCCCGATGAAGGGCTTAGCCAGCTCCTCGTTGACCAGCCCCATCCCCCGCAGATGGGCACGGGGCCCGGCCATGCTCAGCCCGTTTACCACATGAGCGCTGCGGTACTTGGGGTCCTTATAGATAAAGTTGCTATCCTTTGCCAATGGTTGTTCCTCCCTCACAGTTGTTTTGGTAGATTAATGGGGTATTCCCACCCCAGCTTTTCGGTGATGCGGGCCGCGCTGTGCAGCAGCTCTTCCGAATAGGAGAGCGCCTTTTCCAGCGGAAACCGGTAGTCCGGCGCCGCGATGCTGATGGCGGCCACCACCGAATTGTTAACGTCAAAGATAGGAGCGGCTATGCATACCACATCCGAGTGGTGCTCGTGGTTATCCAGCGCATAGCCCTGAATGCGGATGACCTCCAGCTCCCGCCGAAGCGCCACCTCATTGGTGATGGTTTTGGAGGTAAAGCACTCGAGCAGCCCCTTGGAGAGGTATTCGGCCAGCCAGACCTCCGACTTCCAGGCCAGCAGCGCCTTGCCCCCGCTGGTGCAATGAAGCGGAACGCGCTTGCCTACCGCCGAGTGCAGTCCCACCGAGTTTTTTGCCCCCCGCTTATCCAGATAAACCGCCTCCATATCCTCCTCGCCAATCAGATGAATGGTTTCCAGGCTCAAATCGTTCAGCCGGTTCATCTCGTTTTTGGCGGCTTCATAAAGGAAGTTGGTTTTTTGTAGCTGCATCGCCAGCAGCCGGGCTTCAAAGCCCACCCGGTAGCGCTTTTGCTCCTCGTCCTTTAACACAAACCCACAGTGCTGCATCTCCTGCAAAATCCGGTGGGCCGAGCTGGGCGGAATGCCCGTAATGGCCGAAAGGTCGGCAAGTGAAATCTCTCCCTCGCAATCCGCCAGCGCCACCAGCAACTGAAGAGCCTTCATGGAACTATACTGTTGCAGCATCTGGTGAAGGTCTTTTCCTCTGGGCAATCGCATGGCGCGCCTCCTTACAAAAATATTCCAAATATAGAATGCCCTATCCTATATTTGATATGACAGCTATCATTCTAAAAGCTGAATTTGGTTTCGTCAACCGGCGAAAAACTTCCAAAAACTGCATAGCTATCCCGGTTTTTTACATATTCCACATGTGGAACGACCGTTCTGAAAGAATGGCCTTTGATTGGTGGTGCATTTTCTATATATAAAAAAATGCAATAAAGTGCACAAAAATAGGCTTGGTTTTTCTATAGCTGTTTGGGAGGGGCGGCTGCGTCAAAGGGCGGTCTTTATCGCAGAAACTCCACCTGCCAAATTGCAAAATAGAAGCGCCGGTCGAAAGACCGGCGCTTGAGGGTGTCAAAGAATTGACACCCTTCATAAGGGGGACTTCGTGTCCTGTGCAAAACCTGTAGGTTTTGCGTCCAGCCGTCCCCCTCGTGAGCACCCCCAAGCAAAACTGCCCTCTCACCGCGGGCAGTTTTAGAGGTATCGCTTCGGCGGCGCATGTCCGCCTGCGCGATATATTTTGTGAACTTGCTTGTTTGACAGGCCGGGCCCTGCGGTTCCAAAGAACCGCAGGGTTTTTCGTTTGAACTCCCCGCGGGCGGGGCCGCCCCCATGCCGCTTCTGTGTTGCATAGCAAAGGCCCCCGAAAATCTCCTTCAGATAGCCCATCGTTTGGGCCGTACGGGCCTGCCGCATCTGCTTTGGAAGGGCCGGCACAGCCCCGCCTTAGCGGGCCTTTGCTCCGCTGACATAGACTGCCTTTACCCCGATGTTTTGGTCAAGCAGCACCAAATCGGCGTCCTTACCAATCTCCAGCGAGCCCTTTGCCGAGCCAAGCCCGATGAGCCGCGCCGGGTTCAGGGTAAGCATTTTGACGGCGGCCCAAAGGGGCAGACCTGCTTCATGGGTCATCACCCGCACAAGGCGGTCGGTGGTGGCGACGCTGCCGGCAAAGCAGCTGCGGTCGGGCATCAGGGCGATGCCGCCCTCCGAGACAACCGCCTGGCCGCTCCGGCGCGAGCCGATAATCGAGGGCCCGTCGGGCATGCCTGCCGCCCGCATGCTGTCGGTGCAAAGGCTGATTTTATCGTGGTCTTTGCACTTGAGTATCAGCCGCAGCAGGTCGGGCGGCAGATGAACGCCGTCCGCGATAATCTCGATGTGCATATCCTCCAGCAGGTAACCGCTTTCCACCACCCCCAGCACCCGGTGGCCGTTCTTGCGGGTGATGGTGGACATCGCCGAGTAAAAGTGGGTAAGGTGCCGGATGCCATGCTGAAAGGCGGTTTTCATCTGCTCCAGCGTGGCGGTGCTGTGGGCGGCCGAGAGAAGAATGCCGCTGCCGGCGAGGCGGTCGGCCATCTCAAGGGCGCCGGGCAGCTCGGGGGCCAGCGACCACCGCTTGACGGCCCCGTCGGCATAGTCCACAATCTTCATATAATGCTCCGGCTCGGGGCTGCGGATATACCGCTCGTCCTGCGCGCCCTTTTCGGCTTTGGCAAAGTAAGGCCCCTCCAGATGCAGGCCGGGCAGGTGGGGCATGCGGCCGGCGATTTTTTGCGCCTGCCTGAAGATGTCGATGGCGGCAAAGAGCTCCTCATCGCTGCAGGTCACGGTGGTGGGCAGCAGGGTGGTGGTGCCGTGGGCCAGATGGGCCCGGGCGGCGGCGGTCATATCGGCGAGGCTGCCGTCCATAAAGTCGCTCCCGCCGCCGCCATGGGAGTGCAGGTCAATAAAGCCGGGGGAGAGGTACAGCCCCTCGCAGTCGATTACCTCGCCGGCAAATGTCTGCTGGGGCCGCATGGGGCCGACGGCGGTGATGACCCCGTCCTCCTCGCTCAAAAAGCCGTGTTCAATAATACCATCCGGCAGAATGACCCGGGCGTTTACAAATGTTTTCATTCTATCTTCCTTTCGGGGATGAAATAGCTCTTGACCGGCATAAAAGCCGTATGAAAATTGAATCCGGCAGCCCGGGGATGTATGCCGCAGCCCTCGGCTGTCTATAATAATCGCAGACCCGCAAAGACGAGGAAATTTTTAAATTCCCTGAAAACTTGACACAGAGAAAATAGTGTGCTATTATATCAAGGCACTCTTAAAGAGCCTGTTGGCCCAAGAGGGTGGAACAAAATATCGCGGAGTGGAGCAGTTGGTAGCTCGTCGGGCTCATAACCCGAAGGTCAGAGGTTCAAGTCCTCTCTCCGCAACCAGCGCGACGCTGGACCCATTACATTTGGGTTCAGCGTTGTTTTTTTGCAGCCCGGCGCGTATCCCGAACCGGCGGTGCCCCAAAAAGCGGCTGAAGCAGTGGGGCTTGGCCGCTTTTATGCGCATAGGGAAATGCCTTTGGCGGCCTGTCGGGCAAGCCCCGGCCGCGCGGAGAGGGGGAAACGCCCGCCTCGCGAAAGGCAGGCGCAGCCCATAAAAATCGTTATCCCCGGCGCCGCGGCGCCGCCTGCCGAGGTTTTGTTTTTAAAAATCTTGAAGCAGGGTGCGCTTTACAGTAAAATAGAGGCAAGCTTATACCTTATTATTATAGGTAGGCCCCCGAAAGGGCCCCGCCGCCTTGCAGCCGGTCAGGGCTTCTGGTGAAACACCGACTGCAGCAGCCTGAGCGCCGTTCCAATGCCGTCGGGCTCCCGACAGGGGACAGGCTCAAAGCTGATGGTTTTATCGTAGCCCATTTGAGCCAGACGGCTCAAAAACCCGGCCAACTGCTCCGAGTAGGAGCCGGTGGGCAGCCTTCTTTGCAGCTCGGAAACATGGATGTGGTTCAGAAAGGGGAAGTACCGCTCGAGGGCCGCCATATCCTCCCCGTCGCGCAGCATATGTACGCTGTCGGCCAGCAGCGTCACCTGCGGGTGGGCGGCGCGCTCCACCACCTGCATCGCCTCGGTCAGGCTGGTGATGAAGTTGGCCTCCTGCCGCGAGATGGGCTCCATCACCAGATGGATACGGTACCGCTCCAGCCGGGGGATGACCAGCTCCCGGAGCAGGGCCGACAGCCGGGAAATGCCCTCGTCATGGCCCATGCCGGGGGGCAGGTCGCGGGCCCCCGAGCTGCCGAACACCAGCTTGTAGGTGCCCAGCCGGCTCATCCGCTCAAAGGCGGTATCCAGATATTCGGCGATGCGCCCCCGGTCGGCCTGCGGCCCTGCCAGCTTCAGCGCCGGAGGGAACATATTGCAGGTCACATCGGCCGCCAGCTCCAGCTTTTTCAGGTAGCCCACCAGTTCTTCAAAGGCCGTCTCGCTGAGCGCGGCGGTCAGCATCAGCGGGAACTCCACATAGTCATACCCCGCGGCCTTGATGGCGTCCAGCAGCGGGTAGTCGATGCGGTCTTTGATTTCGGTTGCAAAACCGGTGCAAAACCCATATCTCATATTCATTCTCCTTTTCGGCTTGGTGTCGGATTGTTTTAAGCGGCGCAGGCACAAGCCTGGCCAACAGCATTGGAGGGAAGCAGCGATGGTTCAACAAGAAGACATCACCTATGTCATATCGGACCCAAACTCCGGCTCGATGATACTGGCCAGCAAGATTTTAGAGGGCATTCGGGCCGCTGCCGAAAAAAACCGCATGACCGTTGCCTTTGTAAACAGCCCCGGGCAGATAGGCCCCCCGACCAAGGTGAAGGCGGCCATTGTGGTGGGGGTCAAAAAGTCCTGGGTGCGGGGCACCATCCAGCAGCTGCGCAGCGTTGGGCTCAAGCCGGTGCTTGCCGGGGCCGAAAAGGCCGATTTTGGCAGCGACGTCAGCGGGGCGGGCTTTGCGCGGCAGACGCTGGTGGAGGATCTGGTCAAATACTTTTTTTATGCGGGCCGTCGGCGCCTCGCTTCGCTGGGCAACGAGTCGGTGGACGTCAACGACGCAGAGCGCATCCGGGCCTTTATCAATACGGTACATAGCCTGGGGATGTCGGTAGACGAGGGGGATATCTACACCTTTGACCGGGGCAGCCAAAGCTGCATGCAGGCGTTCTTAGAAAATGTTCATCGCTATGACGGGGTCATCTGCGTCAACGACTACGTGGCCATCCAGCTCATCCGGATGCTCAACGAGCAGGGCGTCAGCGTACCCGAAAAGCTGTTTGTAGCCGGCTCGGGCGATATGTTTTTGGGCAAGTGCATCACCCCGTCGCTGACCACCACCACGCTGGATTATTACAACATCGGCATACAGTCGGTCAATATCTGCCGGATGCTGGACCAGGACCCGTCGATAGACACGGTGAGCATCATGGTGCCCTCCAAGCTGGTGTGCAGGGCCAGCACCGGGTATGAAACCCCGCCGCCCCCGGCAAAGGTCATCCAATCGATGCCTGCGGCGGCTTTCGCCCCCAAAAGGGAGGACCCGGTCTACTGGCTGAAAACGCTGGAGGACTGCCTGCAGCAGTGCGACCAGTTGGATTACAGGATTTTGCAGGGAACGCTGGGCGACCTGAGCACCGACCAGCTGGCCGAGCAGGTTTTTGTAGCCCCCGGTACGGTGCAGTACCGCCTGAAAAAGCTGTATGAGGCAGTGGGGGTCAAAACAAAAAAAGAGCTGATAGAGACTACCCGTCCCTATCTATGTAATTTAGAGGCTTTGATAAGCCCTTCCGAATCTCTTTAGAACCATGCTACCATGGTAATTGTTGAATATTTATATTATCATAACAAAATAGAGATTGCAATACAAAAAAAACAGTGTAATGTGACTATAATTTTGGGTTGTGAGGGCTTGGGGCCCGGCTTTATAATTAGACCATGGTTTAAAAAACATCAATTTCGAGGAGGACAAACAATGAACTTTTCAGCTAAAAAACTGTTGACAGCAGCCATGGCGCTGGTTCTGGTTCTGAGCCTGGCGGCGTGCGGTGGGCAGCCGGCCCCGGCGCCCGCTCCCCAGCCCGCCCCCGGTGAAACACCTTCCTCCAGCGCACCCGCGGCCAAAACCTTCCCCACCAAGGGCCTTACGCTGATTGTGCCCTGGAACGCCGGCGGCTCCTCCGACCTGATTGGCCGCCTCCTGGTTACCGAGATGGAGCAAACTCTGGGCCAAAAGTTCAGCGTTGTGAACACCCCCGGCGCCACCGGCACCGTAGGCATGAACGACGCCATCAACAAGCCCCATGACGGCTACACCCTGATTGCCAACGCCACCCCCTACAGCCACGGCGTTATGGGCCTTGCCGACTGGAAGCCTGTTGACTGGGATTTCTTTGGCGCTTACTATGTGCCCGGCATCATCGCCGTGCGCAAAGAGAGCGAGTACAAAACCTTTGACGACCTGTTTAACGCGCTGAAAAACCAGCCCGGCACCGTGACAGGCGGCACCGCCGGCGCCGGCTCCACCGGATTTACCAACATGGAGCTGCTGAAATCGGCCGTTCCCGAGATGGGCAACTATGAGCACATCGCCTATGGCGGCGGCGCGGCGGCTGTAACCGCCACCCTGGCCGGCGAGGTGGATTTTACCCCGCAGCTTTCCAACGAGATGATTGACCTGCTCCGCTCGGGCGACCTGGTTGCCCTCGCCGCCCTCACCGAGGACGACCTGCAGCTGGACGGTGTTGATTACACCATCCCCTCTATCAAGAAGTTTCTGCCCGCCACCGAGAAGGTGCTGCCCTGCGGCGACGCCTTCGGCCTGATGTTCCCCTCGGATGTGCCCGCAGAGGCCAAGGAGGCCCTTGAGGCGGCCTATCTGAAGGCCTGTGAAAGCGAAGCTGCCAAAACCTTTGCCAAAGAGAAGGGGGTTATCCTTGAGGGCATGACCCTGGCCGAATCCAACAAGCTCAGAGATGACACCGCCTCCAAGGTTTGCTGGATTTTCTATGACAGCGGCGTTGCCAAAAACTCCCCCGAGCAGTATGGCATTCCTCGCCCGTAACTTTGGGGCCGAAGCAAGGCCCACCGGACGCCTTGCAGGTTTTTTAGAAGAACTTTGATACATCATAGGGGGTGTTTGCTTTGAGTACTTCGGCAAATGCCCCCTATTCCCATTCATCTTAATCTATCAATTGCAGGAGGGTGCAGGATGGAACAACAAAACCAAGCAAAAACCGGCAGTGCCGGCGATAAGGCGCACCTCGACTTTTTAACCTCGGTGGTTTTGCTGGTGGTCAGCATCAGCGCCGCCATTACCAGCCTCGGCTACTGGCGGGAGATAGGGGGAAAGTTCTATGCCTCCCCCGGATTTATGCCGATTATCATCTGCAGCGCCCTGGCCTTTATGGCCCTGCTCATGATGGTGGGGTCGCTCAAAAACAGCTCGGTCAAGGAGCGTGTGGCGCAGCTGGCCGCAGCCTTTGGCCGCACCGTCAAAAGCCCGGTTGTGCATCAGGCGGCCATCGGCATCTTCATCTTTGCCGTCTATGTATTTTTGCTGCTGGGCAAAATCCCCTTTGGGCCGGCCTCCTTTATCGGGCTTTTTGCCACCATGCTGTTCCTTAAGTTTGAAAAAAAGCTGCGTACCATTTTGAAACTGCTGCTGATTTCGGCCCTGAGCATCGCCAGTATCATCCTGCTGTTTCAGATTGTCTTTTCGGTTCCCATGCCTTAGGGTGCAGTCGATAAACAGGAGGTAAATTATGAGTATCGAGTATATTATGCAGGCCCTTTCGGTTGCGCTTTCTCCCGTCGGCCTTGTTTCGCTGTTTGTTTCGGTCTTTCTGGGGCTCATCTTCGGCATGCTGCCGGGGCTGACCGCCACCATGGGCGTGGCGCTGCTCACCGGCGTCACCTACAGCTTTGACGGCCCGTTGGCGGTGCTGGTGCTCATCGGCGTTTATGTGGGCGCCATCTCGGGCGGCTGTCAGTCGGCCATTCTGCTCAATATCCCCGGCACCCCCGCCTCGGCCGCCACCGCCGTCGAGGGCTACGCGCTGGCAAAGCAGGGCAAGGGGAGCCTGGCGATTTTCGTCGCCAATGCGTCCTCCTTCGCAGGCACGCTGATCAGCGTTCTCTGCGTCATCCTCTTTACCCCGCTGCTCACCAGCGCCGCGCTGAAATTCAACTCCCACGAGATGTTTCTGCTGGCGGTGTTTGGCATCGTCATCTGCGGCAATCTCACCTCGGGAGGCAACCCCCTTAAGGGCTGGATATCCGGCTTTGTGGGGCTGCTGGTTTCGCAGGTGGGGCGCGACACGGTCAACTCGGCGGCCCGCTTTTGCTTTGGCAATATCGAGCTCACCGGGGGCATCTCGCTGCTGCCGGTGATGATAGGGCTGTTCGGCTTTCCCGAGATTGTAAACGCCTTCAGCGCGCAAACCCGGGAGATTGTCCATATCAATAAATTCAGCGCCAAAGAGGGCGTCGCCATCATGCTGCGCAACAAGTTCAACGTCCTGCGCTCCGCGCTGCTGGGGGTCACCATGGGCTCTATCCCCGGCGTGGGCGAGGACACCGGCGGCTGGCTGGCCTTTTGGGCCGAAAAGAAAAGAAACCTGCCGGGCAGCCGGTGGGGCAAGGGCGAAATCAACGGTGTGGTGGCCTCTGAAGCGGGCAACAACGCCGCGGTGGGCGGCGCCATTATTCCTGTGCTTTCACTTGCTATCCCGGGCAGCGCCCCGGCGGCGGTTTTGCTGGCCGCCTTTTGGATGCACGGCTACCGCCCCGGCCCGCTGCTGATGAAGGAAACCCCGGAGTTTCTCTACTATGTGGTTATCTTTATGGTTTGTTCGGCCCTGTTTATGTGGCTGATTTCCGCCAATATGTCCAAGCTGACGGTGAAGGTACTGCAGCTGGATAACCAGATACTGATGCCCATCATCTTTGTCTGCTGCGTCATCGGCGCCTTTGTGGTCAACAACCGCCTCTTTGACATCTACCTGATGTTTGTCTTTGGCCTGCTGGGCGTGGCCATGAGCTATATGGGCTACCCCTCCGCCCCTTTCCTGCTGGGGGTCATTCTGGGCAACATGGCGGATGAAAACCTGCGCCGCGCGCTGATTCTGCACAAGGGCAGCCTTATGCCCTTTGTGACAAGGCCGATCAGCATCTTCTTTATCCTCTTTATTCTGGCGCTGGTGCTGCCGCAGCTTCCCTTTATCAGCAGGCGGTTTGCCCGTCGGCAAAAGCAAAAAGAAGAGAAAAAGGCGGAAGTAAAGATATGAGAGTGTTTGACCATGTGGGTATCCCCTCGGCGGAACAGCACCCCAATGAGCGGCTGGTAATCGCCACCAAAACCTGGGTGACCGACCCGCACCTGCACCCCTTTTCGGTGGAGTGGTTGCGCTGCGAGCCCGATAGCACCGCCCCCGAAATTTTACGCACGACCCCCCACGTCGCCTATCGGGTGGACGACATTGCCAAGGAAAGCGAGGGCCTTGAGGTGATACTTGCCCCCTTTCATTCGGTGGCGGGGCATGTGGTGGGCTTTTATAAGACCCATGACGGCGCAATTGTTGAGCTGATGATGTATAAATAATGTCCACTGAACAAATGCGTTTTGCGAAACGCATTTGTCGGAAAGGCCGTTTCTGCCTTTCCGAGTGGAAAAACAGGGGCGTTTTTCCACTTCAGATGCATTGATTGACTCCCTGAATGGATTTGAGGACACACGCCTCAAATCCATTGCGCAAGGTTTTTTACCATATCTGGCAAAAAACCTTGCACCTGAACAATTCAAAAACGCCATTAAAACATTGCTATTGTTTCGTTTTTGAATTGTCCAGCAGGCATTAAATAACAACCCACGGGAGGTGCCCTATGTATAAGACCGGTATTATCACCGACGAAATTTCGCAAAACCTTGCGGTTGCGGCCCGGCTGGCCAGGCAGTACGGCCTTGACGCGCTGGAGATACGGTCGGTGAACGAGCGCAACCCCTTTCAGATGGAAAAACAGGACTTTGCCCATGTCAAACAGGTTGCCGATGAATACGGCCTGAAAATCTGCGGCATCAGCAGCCCGCTGTTTAAGTGCGATATCGGCAGCGAGGCCGATTACCACCAGCACCTCGAGGGGCTCAGGCGCTGCGTCGAGGCGGCACACCTTTGGCAGACCGATATGATTCGCGCCTTCACCTTCTGGTATCGGGAGGACGCCCGGCCCGAACAGATTGCCGAAAAATTTCAAAAGGCCATCGAGATTGCCAGAGACGGAGGGATTACCCTCGCCATCGAATCCGAGCCCAGCGTCAACACCCGCAACATCGGGCGGCTGGTGGAGTTTCTCAAGCTGCTGGATACCCCGACGGTGGCCGCCTTATGGGACCCCGGCAATGAAATCTCCGACCCGACGGCCCCGCCGCCCTACCCCGACGGCTACGCCATCCTGAAGCCCTACATCAAGCATGTGCATCTCAAGGACATCAAGGCCAAGCCCGACGGCGCCTTCTATGAGCCGGCGCTGATGGGGCAGGGGGATGTGGATTTTCACGGGGTGCTTCGGCAGCTCAGGGAGGATAACTACGAGGGCTATGTGAGCGTAGAAACCCACTTCCGCATCAAAACGGCCCAGTTGGACGAGGGCCTGCTGGTGCGTCCTCAGGGCAGCTCCTTCTCCGAGGGGGGCTACGAGGCCTCGGTGGCCTATCTGGACATTCTGCGTGACGAGTACAACTGGATGGGGGAGGGTAAGCGATGAATAAGGTTCGTTTTGGATTGGTTGGCTGCGGGGTGATTGCGCGGTTTCACGCCAGGGCCATTGAGGCCACCCCCGACGCCGAGCTGACGGCGGTTTTTGACGCCAACACCGCCTATGCCGAAAGCTTTGCACAGGAGATGGGGGTCAGGGCCTATGCCACCATCGAGGAGCTGGCCCAGAGCGGCGATGTGGACGCCGTCTGCATCTGCACCCCCAGCGGTCTGCACACCCGGCAGGCGGTGCTGATGATGCGGCACAACAAGCATATCGTGGTGGAAAAGCCCATGAGCCTGAATTTGGCCGACGCCGACCTGCTGATTGAAACCGCCCGGCAAACCGAGGTCAAGGTCTGCGTCATCTCTCAGTTCCGCTTTACCCCCGCCGTGGTGGCGGTGCGCGAGGCGGTGGCGCAGGGGGCCTTTGGCAAGATTGTTTCGGCCAGCCTTTCGATGCAGTACTTCCGTTCTGAGGAGTACTATAAATCCGGGGCGTGGCGCGGCACCTGGGCCATGGATGGCGGCGGCGCGCTGATAAATCAGGGCATCCACGGCATCGACGTGTTCCGGTCGCTGATGGGGCCGGTGAAATCGATTTACGCCCTGACCCGCACCCAGACCCGGCCGGTGGAGGTGGAGGATTCCGCCGCCGCGGTGCTGGAGTTTGAGAATGGGGCCATCGGCACCATCGAGGCCTCCACCACCTGCTTCCCCGGCTACCCGCGGCGCATCGCCATCTATGGCGACAAAGGCAGCGTGATACTGGAGGAGGACAGCATCCTCAGGTGGGATCTGCCGATACCCACCCACCTGCCGGTGGGGGAGAAGGCGAAAAACGTGGCTTCCTCCGACCCCAAGGCCATCGACGTAACCGGGCACACCAACCAGATCAAAAACTTTGTGGGCGCCATTCTGCACGGTGAGCCGCTGCTTTCCGACGCGCCCACCGGCCGCCTGCCGCTGGAGATTATTCTGGGCATCTATGAATCTTCAAAGACCGGCAAAAGGGTGGAGCTTTAAGAGCGCCGCCGGGCCATACTTAACATACTTTCAGATAGGAGGTTGTCGGCATGCTGCTAAAAGAGCTGACCCAAGACAGCTTACAGGTAAAGATATACGATAGCAGGGCGGCCATGGGTAAGGCCGCGGCGGAGTGCGCCGTAAAGGCTATCCAAAAGCTGCTGGAGACAAAGGAAGAGGTCAACATCGTTTTCAGTGCGGCGCCCTCGCAGAACGAGCTGCTGCAGGGGCTGCTGCAGTCAAAGGAGATAGACTTCACCAAAATTAACGCCTTTCATATGGATGAATATATGAACCTGAGCCCCGACGCGCCCCAGATGTTCAAAAACTTTCTGGACCGGCATATCTTCAAGCTGGCTCCTTTCAAGAGCGCCAACTATATCTATACTGGGGCGGGCACTGCGGAGGCCTGCCGGCGGTATGCCGCTCTGCTGGCCGAAAAGCCGCTGGATATCTCGCTTCTGGGCATCGGCGAAAACGGGCATATCGCCTTTAACGACCCTCCGGTGGCCGATTTTAACGACCCCGAGGTCATCAAGGTGGTAACCCTGGACCAAACCTGCCGCCAGCAGCAGGTCAACGACGGCGCCTTTGCCACCCTTGAGGATGTGCCCAAGGAGGCGGTGACCCTCACCATCCCGGCGCTGCTGCGGGCCGAGTATATCATCTGCACCGTGCCCACCGCCAAAAAGGCGGCGGCCGTTACCGCCACCGTCCGGGGCGAAATCAGCGAGGCATGCCCCGCTTCGGCTATGCGGCGGCACGGCAAGGCGGTGCTGTTTTTAGACAGCGACAGCAGCAAAGACCTGCTGGATTAACCGCCGCTGCCCCGTGTTAAAAGAGGGAAACCGCGGCAGTTGCCGGGGTTTCCCTCTTTTAATGGGCTTGGTTGCGGGTTATGCAGCGGTCTGGTTGAGTTGTCCGCCCCTTTTTCTGCTTACGCGGCGGGGTGGAGGCGCATGCTATTTCAAATTTCCCGGTGCTGAACCGCAAGGCACCCTTGGGCGGCTTAAAAACGCTGTGCCCGTCACGTCACAATCGATTGGCCATGGCCGTATTCATGCAGGAAACCGGCGATATCAAGCCGTATGAGCCGCAGATTGCCGGGAAGTATCGGGAGCGTCCAGCCGTCCGGCTGTTTATTCCTTTTCCGGGCGATGCCCCTCGATATAATCCCCCGGGTTTTTGCTGCTGGGGATGCGGCTTTCGTTTTTGTTCACAACCCAGCCCGGCTGCCAGGGAAAATCCGACAGGAGCGGATCGCCCGTTTCTCTGCGCCAAGCAAAAAGTCTGTCGCGCAAGCTGCGCTCAAGGTCCGCATACTCCCGCTGCCCGGCCAGGTTGTTTTTCTCGCCAGGGTCGTAGAGGAGGTCGAAAAGAAGCTTCATGGGCTTGACCCGCTCGGCTAAGCCGAGCTCCAGATAGAGCGTTTTTGTGCTCGATTCGTTGATGTTGGAGAGGTTTTGCCCGGTATAGCTCTCGTCCAGATATTCCACATACTTGTACCGCTGGGTTCGGATACACCGGGCGGGCTCAAAGGAGGTGTGGAAATTCATCTCCGCGAAGACCTCCTTGCGCAGAGGGGCGTCAGCCTCCCCGGTGAGCAGGTGTGTAAAGGCCTGCCCTTGCAGCCCCTCGGGCCTGGGAAGGCCCAGCAAATCGCAGAGGGTAGGCAGGACGTCGATGTGCGATACCAGGGCGTTTCGCTCGGCGCCCATGGAGGGGCTGCCGGGCACGCGCATCACCAGGGCGACGCCCAAGCCGCTGTCGGCCAGGGTAGACTTGCCGAAGGGGAAAGCAACCCCGTGGTCGGTGGTGAACAATATGATACTGTTTTCATACTGACCCGACCGCTTCAGCGCAGCGATCAGCTGCCCGAAACAGACATCCACCTGGGCGAGGGACGCGCAGTGCCCCGCAAAATCCGCCCGGATCTCGGGCAGGTCGGGCAGCCCGTCGGGCGGACGAAGCCGCTTACCCGCGTCAGGGGCAACGGGTGGATAGGGCCGGTGGGTGCCGTAGAAGCCAAAGGATAGGAAAAAGGGTTTTTCCCGGTCGTACCGCTCGATAAACCCACAGGCCCGCCTGCAGTTTTCACGATCCCAGTCCCGCTTATCGGCCAACTCCTTCAGGGGTGTGGGGGTGGTGATGTTTTGATGATAGCCAATTATCTCTGCTCCAACCTCGGGCCGATAGAAGTGGGCGGCCTCGTGCTGAATGCCGCAGAGGGCGGTGTTGTACCCCGCCTCACCCAGCACAGACGCCAGATGTCCCCGATAGTCCGACAGCCCGAATCCCCGGTTGCAGAGCCCCAGCATCCCGGTTTCGTGGGGATAGCGCCCCGTAAGCAGCCCCGCCCTGCTGGGGGAGCAGGTGGGGGCTGCCGCAAAGGCATTGCGGAAAAGCGTGGCCTCCTGCGCAAAAGCCTCGATATGCGCCGTGGGCACCTTGTAGCCATAGGGGCTGAACACTCTGCCGCTGTCGTGGGTATGGATATAGATAAGATTAAGCCGCCTCATGCTTCCAGCTTCAGGGCGCTGCGTACCCCCGCTTCAATCTCCTGCTCGCTCAGGGCGTTTCTCAGCCCGATGATGGGCGTTTTAATGCTGGGGTCATTCAAATTTTCTGCCAGCGCCGCCATGGTGAAGATGACGTCATACTTGTTCATCTCACTTTTAGAGTTGCCAATGCTGCCGTGGGTCACCTCGGCCTCCAGCCCCAGACTGGCACAAACCGCCGCAATCTTCTTCTGGATGAGCATGCTGGTGCCGATCCCGGCACCGCACGCCGCCAAAATTTTGATCATGCTTACACGCCCTTACTCTTAAAATAGTTTTCTTTGTCTTTGCTCAGATAGTACTGGAGCTGGGGGATGGCCAGCATGATTGCGGCGGAAATCATGACGCCCACCAATGCGAACTGCTTGAAGAGCCCGCCCAGGACAAGCCATACCGAGGAGAAGTCAAAGTTGCCATACCAGCCGCCGAAGGCTGCCAGACCGAACATGGTGATGCCCAGCGCGCCGCCCAGCACCTGGATGACGCCTGAGAGGAAGGGGAGGACCATGGCCGCCTTCACGCCGCCCCGGTTGTTGGCGTAGACAGCGATGGTGGCATTGTCAAAGAAGAGGGGCACAAAACCCGAAATGATGAGAATGGGTGAGCGGAAGAGAATGAGGCAGAGGATGGTGACAAACTGCCCCAGCGTCCCGCACAGAAAGCCGAGGGTGACGGTGTTGGAGGAGGCGAACCCATAGGTTGCCACGCAGTCCACGGCGGGGATGGCACCCTTGAGAAGACGGGAGGAGATGCCCTCAAAGCTCTGGGTAATCTCACTCACCACCATCTTTACGCCGGTCTGCAAAATGATGAAACTGACTGCGAAGGAGATGCTCTTGGAGATGACGTAAATGCCGTAGGCTACGCTGCTGACGGCCTTTTCGTCAAACTTCAGCATGGTATCCTGCCCCAGCGTCAGCAGAATGGTGCCGAACATGAGAAGCATGATGATGCAGGTGCCAATGACATTGTCGGAGAAGATTCTCAGGCTGTTCGGCAGCTTGATGTTCTCCACGCTGTCCTCTTTCTTACCCAGCTTGGGCGCAATGCGGTCGGTCAGCCAGATGGCCAGCATCTGGGCGTGCCCCACGGCAAAGACCCGCTCACCCGCCAGGCGCTCGGTGGGCTCCACCGTCAGGTTGGAGAAAACCGCCCAGTAGAGGCCGATAAGGATGCCCACGATGACCGCGCCGTTGAAGTTTCGGAAAGCGGGCATAGCGAAGAAAACCATCCAGGTCAAAAAACCGGTCTGCTTTACCATCAGGTGCCCGGTGGTATAGAGGGTGCGCACCTTGGTAAAACGCTGAAACGCCACCAGAACGATGTTGACCATAAAGCCAATCAGAAGCACCACCATCGTCCACGAAAGGGACGCCCCGATGGACTCAATGGCCTTATTGGCCGCGGCAAAGCCGAAGTTAGAATCTATGACCGCCGCGTTGATGCTGAACTTATTCATGAGGGCGTTCAAAATTGGTGTAAAGCCAGTGTTCATGCCGGAGGAGCCGACCTTAAGAATCATGTAGCCTACCAGCGCTTTCAAAAATCCGCCAAAAGCCTGAAGGAGCCCCTTTTTCAGGAGCAGATACCCGATAAAGACGAGAATGCCGATGAAATACTCCGGCTGGCCCAAAATATTTTGGAAGATCCAGTTAAAGCCGCTGAGAATAACATCCATATTAATTTACCTCCCTTTTTACTGTGACCCTAATTCCCCTGTAGTGCTGCTATCCTGATTTCCCCACCCTGTTTCCCCACCCTTCTCTTGCCAACTCAAACACAAAACGAACAAAAACGTTCGTGTTATATTCATGATTTTAGCTTTATTGCGCATAAAGTGCAAGATATTTTTTTATTTACAACAAAAAATAACAATTATTACAAACAGAAGCTGTTTAATTGAATGTATCTTACAATTTTTAAATTTTAGATTCTATTTTATGAACGATATATTTGAATTTAATCATAAAAAACTGGAAAGGCCCTCTTGAACTATAGGAGCAAACATGATACATTTAGGATATTACAGGGTAAACACACCTTAAATGAGGTTGGCTTTCATGAAAAACAGCAAGGAAATCATTCGTAAACGGCAGCAAGCCATCCTGCAGCGCCTGAAGGATGAGCGTACGGTTTGTGTGGGCGACTTGGTGGAGGAACTGGCGGTTTCCCCCATTACCATCCGGCGCGACCTGCAGACCTTTGAAGAGCAAGGGCTGGTCAACCGGTTCCATGGAGGAGCGACCATCATCGACGGTGCGCTGGCCGAGCAGCCCACGCCTGAGGAACCCGGGCGTACAGACGCGGCGCCGCGCAATTTGATACAGGAGTCCTCAAAGGAGCGCATTGCACGGCATGCCGCGTCCCTGGTGGAAAGCGGCGACACAATTTTCCTCAACTCCAGTTCGACCGCCCTGCTCCTGCTGAACTATCTCGGTGGCAAGCGGGTCACCGTTGTCACCAATAACGGCAAAGCGCTGTTGGTGGCACGGGACCCCAACGTCGAGCTGGTGCTCACCGGCGGCGAGATCTATCCCTATAAGCAGTCCATGATAGGAGATTTGGCCATCGGCGCGCTAAAAAAAATTGTGGCCGACAAGGCTTTTATTGGGGTCAGCGGCATCAACGCCCAAAACGGCGTGACAAGCTCTGTCCTGCAGGAAACTGCCATCAACCGCCTGATGATGAAACAGTGTAACGATAACTGTTTCGTACTGGCCGACAGCTCTAAGGTGGGGCTCCAAAACAACTTCTTCAGCGGCCCCATCCAACTGGTGAAAACGCTCATCACCGACGAGGAGGCCAATGTGGTGGAGGTAGAGCGCATTCGCCTTATGGGCGTTCGGATTATCAAGGTCGGCCGGTAATGGCCGTTTAGCAGGCATAAAAAAGGAGAGAACGTTATGCCGATTTGCAAACAATGCCAATGCCGGATGGATGAGGGGTATATGCTTAAAGCAGATACCTATGGGGCGGTCAGGATTGAACGTAGAGAACCCAAAGCGGGAGGGATTAAAGTGGCGATCTGCCCCGATTGTGGTGAGATATCAATGTATCTGGATAAGGATACCTTCAGATAGCTTGTTTCTGCTTCATACCTGCAAGTTGGCAGCGGCTATGCCAGCGGCGCTACATGGCATCCACAGCCGCCCCCGGCATTGCCGGGCGGGGCAAACAGATAAAACAACCGGTCAAAGCGGGGAGGAAGAATGCCATGGAACCCTACGGCAAAGAAGAACTGCGGGAAGCGGCCTGGGCGGTTGCTTCCACCATCGGCAAGAGCGAGAAGGCAAAGCTGAAGCTGAAGGCGGATAGCTGGCAGTACCGGATGACCGTGCAGTCGTTGGGGGCGCACGCCATCGCGCTGGAGCTGATAAACCGGGCGCTGGAAGCAGACACAGCCAAAGCTCCGGCGGGCGGCTACCCCAAAGCGGAGCTGGAGGAGGCCCTCGAGGCGATTGCGGAGGTGATTGGCAGGGTAGAGAAGGTTCTGCCCAAGTTTGAGGCTGGTACGCCCCAGCATACCCTCGCCGTGCGCCGGATAAAGGCGCTGCAGCTTTCGACGGCCCTCATTACAGAGGAGCTGGGGCTGCAAGCGGGGGAGCGTTAACCCGCCCCGGTTTTTTGAACGCCCTCAAGGCCCCCCATATGAGGGGCCTTTTCTGCTGCCGCCGCGCCCTGCGGCTCTGGCCCGCCTGCCTGCGGGGTAAGCGGCCATTGCCTATTATCAAAGTGGTTTTACAGCCGCATCAAAAAGCCCTGCCGGTAAACCGCGGCAGGGCTTTTGAGAAGTATAACCCCCGGCAGAGGGCTGCTCAGCGCTGGGTATTGGGGCCCAGCGCCTCTTTTTTGGCGTTGTGGGGCAGCGGGCTTTGGGTGGCTGCGGTGGCGGCGTTTTGGGTGGCGGGCAGGGTTTTATCCTTGCCGCCGGTTTTTTTGCGGGGGAGCTTTGCGTCGGCTTCCTTGGGCATACAATCACCTCGTTTCTATCATCGTTGGGCTGCGTCGGCTTTGTCCGGGCGCGCCCTCTCTTTGTCTGTTAGTTTATCCGCCGGGGGAGCCATCCATCCCCTTTCTAAGAGGTCAATTTGCACAAGACAATCGTTTGCCTAATTTTTTCTTGTATCACTAAGGGCAAATGATATACTGAGGTCACAAAGTTTTTGCGTAAAAAAAGCGATTTATATGCAAGGTGCACCAGTTTTTGCAGAACTACTCAGCAATCGTTTGTGATGAAAGGAGGGTGGGTCGCTGCTCTGCGCCGCGACCATCACTATGCCGAATACTGTAACTCAAAGCGCCGCACCCACACAGGCGCCGTCCCGTTCGGGCAAGCTCAAGGATTTCAGCGAGGCCCCAAAAAAGATACGCAACACCATCATGCTCTGCTCTTTGCTGGGCGGCCTGCTTGCATGGTATCTGCTTTCGCGCCACGAGGTGATAGGCATCATTCTGGCGGGGCCGGATGACGTTATCCGCAAAGGCCTGATGGAAGAATGGGCCGCCGGCCGCCTTCAGATGAACATCCTCTACTCGCTGTGGCGTGTTCTGGGAGGGTGGGGTCTGGCCTTTTTGTGCGCGGTACCCATATCCTTCATCATGGGCTGGTACCGCAACGTAAAGTATGTCCTCGACCCATGGATACAGTTTCTGCGCACCATCCCGCCCATCGCCCTCATCCCGCTGGTTATCCTCTTTATGGGCATCGGCGAAGAAGCCAAGCTTATTGTTATCTTTATCACCTCCTTTTTGGTGATGGTGGTTACCATCTACCAGGGGGTGCGCAATGTGGACCTTACGCTGGTAAAGGCGGCCTACACCTTCGGCGCGCCGGATTTTGATATCTTCTTCCGGGTCATCGTTCCCGCGTCCTTCCCCTACATACTGGTGGCGGCCCGGCTGGGGGTATCCACCGCCCTGACCACCCTGATTGCCGCGGAGATGACCGGCACCATCTACGGGCTGGGCAACATGATACAGGAAGCGCAGCTCTATTTCCGCATGGATAAGGTAATGCTGGGGATTATCTGCATCGGAACCATTGGCTTTGCCATGGACCGGTTGCTGCTCTTTATCGAAAAGAAGCTGACCGGCTGGCAGTAAGGAGGGTATTCTGATGAGTGAGCCAAAGATTGTAATCAAGGATGTGTGCAAGACCTACCGCAGTGCCAGAGGCACGGTACACGCCCTGCAAAATGTAAATTTGGATATCTACGACAACGAGTTTATCTGCATCGTCGGCCCCTCGGGCTGCGGCAAATCCACCCTGCTCAACATTCTGGCGGGGCTGGAGCCCTACGATTCCGGCACGGTAGCCATGGGCGAAACCCCCATTATCGGCCCGGGCAACGACCGCGGGGTTATCTTTCAGCAGTACGCCCTTTTCCCCTGGCTGACGGTGCGTAAAAACGTGGAGTTTGGCCTGAAATACAAAAACTACTCCAAAGCTAAAATCCGCGAGGTAGCCGACCATTACATCAGAATGGTGGATTTAACCGAATTTGCCGACCGCTACCCCAACGAGCTTTCGGGCGGCATGAAGCAGCGGGTGGCCATCGCCCGGGGCTATGCCATCAACCCCGCCGTGCTGCTGATGGACGAACCCTTCGGCGCGCTGGACGCGCAAACCAGAGCCCAGCTGCAGGAGGATTTGCTCCACACCTGGCAGCAGGAGCGCAAGACCTGCTTTTTCATTACCCACGACGTGGAGGAAGCGGTGCTGCTTTCTCAGCGGGTGGTCATCATGAGCGCCCGCCCCGGCAGGGTCAAGGAGATTGTGGACATCGACCTGCCTTACCCCCGCAATCAGGAAACCAAGATGGACAGCCGGTTTATCGAGCTGAAAAACCGCATCTGGGCCAATGTATACAAGGAGTATCTGGAGGTGAAAAAATAGATGAGCGTCCGAATAGGGATTATCGGCACCGGTGAAACGGTGGGGATTGCTCACTTTCACACCGAGGGCATCAAGCAGGACCCCCGCGCCCATGTTGCGGCGGTCTATGACCTGAGCCGTGAAAAGGCCCAAACCTTCGTATCCGAGCACGGCCTGCAGGCGGTGGTCTGCGAAAGCTCCCGGCAGCTGCTGGAGCTGGTGGACGCCGTGGTCATCTGCACCCCCAACAGCACCCATATCCCCTATGTGCTGGAGGCGCTGCGGGCGGGCCGGGCCGTATTTGTAGAAAAGCCCCTCAGCATCTCGCCGCAGCTCTGCCTGCCGGTGCTGGAGGAGCTCAGACAGCGCGACACCGTGAACATGATGGGCTTTATCTACCGCTACTCCAACCAGATGCGGGCGCTGAAGGATTTGATTCGCAGCGATATGGGCCGGGTATACACCTTCTCCGCCAGCTTTGGCGGCAAGCGGCTGGCCGACCCCACACTGCCGCTGGAGTGGCGGATGCGCCGCTCACTTTCCGGCTCGGGCGCGCTGGGGGATTTCGGCAGCCATATGGTGGACGCCGCCAGCTTTACCGCGGGGCTGCGTTATGACCGGCTGCTGGCCCAGACCCAGACCTTCATCGAAAGCCGAGGTCCCGACCGGCAGGGCAACACCCAGGTAGAAAACGACGACGCCGCCGTTATGATTGGCACCGCCCGCAACGGCGCGCTTTCCACCTTTGTGGCCAGCCGCGTAGGCATGGAGGAGCTGACCGTCACCGTCACTGGCGAAGGCGGCATCGCCAAGCTTGCATTGGCAGAAAACGACCGGATATACTACACCCCCAAGACCATAGGCGGGGGGTATGCCGGTGAAACAAAAGTGATTACCGTACCCTGGCAGCAGCATTTTGACGGATGGTTCTGCGACCAGATGCGCGGCTTTATCGACGCCCTCTGCGGAGAAACCAGCGGCGACATCGCCGATATTGCCCATGGCTATTATGTGGAGGAGCTGCTGGCCGGGGCCGACGAATTTGCCAGGGAGGACGCGTGATGATTGGTTTTCACACCAACGCCTTTGTGTGGGCGGGGGTCACCGACCTGCGGCAGGTTGCCGACTACGCCCTCGGGGCGGGGTTTAGCTGCCTCGAGGTAGGGCCGGGCTTCGACCTTGACCTGAACACCTTTGAGCAGGTGCAGAAACAAATCCCCATATCCAACTTCATCTACTGCCGCAACTTTATTGACGACGACCGGCAAAGCGCCCGGCAGGAGAAAGCCGAGCTGTGGCGGCGGATGGATTTTGCCGCGGCCCTCGGCGTGGATAAAATGGTGATTTCCACCGGCATTTCCCAAAGCCTTTCTATCCCCAAGAGCGGCGGGTGCGACCCGCTGGCCAGCCTGGAGCCTGCGGTGGCTTTTCTGACCGAGGCGCTGGAGCGGGCCGAGCGGCAAAACCTGACCCTGCTGATTGAAAACTGCCCCATGTACCGCAACATTGCCACCTCGCCGGTGCTGTGGAAGGCAATTTTTGACCGTCTGCCCACCCCCCGTCTGGGCCTCTGCTACGACCCCAGCCACTTTGTCTGGCAGATGATAGAGCCCATTGCCCCCATCCGGGAGTTCGGCAGCCGCATCGGCCACGTCCATCTGAAGGATACCGCCCTGGACAAAGGGCTGATTGCGCAGGTGGGCATCCTGCATAACGTGGGCAAGGAGCGGGGCTTCTTCCCCAACCAATGGTGGCGGCACACCCTTATCGGCGGCGGCGAGATAGACTGGGCGGCCTTCAAACAGGCGCTGGAGGATATCAGCTATACCGGGGCCTTCAGCTTTGAGATGGAGGACTACCAGTACGAATGCCAGCCCGAAAAGGTTATGCAGGGCTTATCGCTGCAGCGGCAATGGCTGCGGGACCACTGGAGCATCTAGGGTTTATCATGGCATCCCGCCCGCCTGGCGACAAAACAGGCAGGCTAAAGGCCGCTTGCGTGTAAGCCACGCAAAAGGCCCGATAGATGCCGGAGCCTGCAGACAATAGACGGGCTCCGACGCAAAAACAGATTGATTAGGGAGGTACTTATGAAAAAGCTATTGGCATTGGCACTGTGCGCGATTATGGTGTTTTCTGTGATAGGCTGCGGCGCAGCGCCGACACCGGCCCCAGCCCCGGCTCCGGCTCCGGGAGAATCCACCCCCGAGGCGCCCTCCACCCCTGAAAAAGAGCGGCTTTCCATCAACGTCATCTATCATCCCACCATCGGCGGCACCACCGCAATCGCCATTGCGGAGGCCCACGGCTTCTTTGAAGAAGAAAACCTGGATATCAAATATCAGCGGTTCACCGCAGGCCCGCCTGAGATTGCGGCTATGGTGGCCGGGCGCGCCGACATCGGCTTCATCGGCTCGGGCGCGGCATGGCTGGCCTTCCGCGGCGACGTTAACATCATCGCACTGGACAACCTCGCCCTCACCGACGAGATTGTGGCCCTCAAGAGCCGTGGCATCAACACCATTCAGGACCTGAAGGGCAAAACCGTAGCGACCCAGATGGGCACCGCCGGTGAAAACATCCTGAACATGGCGCTGGAAAAAGCCGGCATCGACCCCAAAGAGCTGACCATCGTCAACATGGACAACAACAACCTGACCTCTGCTCTGGTTGGCGGCTCGGTAGACGCCATCGCAGGCTGGCAGCCCGGTACCACCTCCGCGCTGGAGGCGGTTAAGGAGGACGGCCATATCATCGCCAGCAACCGCGACTTCCCCGATAAGGCGTTCCCCAGCACCTGGGTTGCCAACAAAAACTTTGTGAAAGAAAACCCCGAGGCGGTTCAGCGCTTTATGAACGCCCTCACCAAGGCACAGGCATACCGCGCCGAAAACATGATGGAGGCCTGCGAATGGGCATCTGAAAAGGCCGGTCAGGCCGCCAACGATATGTACGGCCAGATTGAATTCGCCATTTGGCCCTCCGGCTCTGAGCTGAAGAACCATTACGCCAGCGGCGGCTTTGAGCAGATGCTGGTGAACCTGCGCACCGAGCAGATTAAAGCCGGCAAGATTACCGAGGCCGAAGTAAAGGATATCAAAGAGGTTTATATCGGTACCTTTGCCATCGAGGCTTCCAAGGGCTTTTAAGCCATAACACATTACCAACAGAATACTTCAGATATACAGCAAACGGCGCCGGGGCCCCCGGCCCCGGCGCCGGTTGCTGCGCGATG
>JAEWWW010000139.1 GCA_023396215.1 Bacillota bacterium
TATCGGTGCTATGGCTGTCGCTAATCTGCCTGCCCTCCAGCAGCAGACGCAGCTGCGCCACCGTGTGGTAGCCGATGCCATAGGCGTCGGGGGTGATGGTGCCGTAGATGACCCCACGCTCGATGTAGTTGAGCGTCTGGGGCATTGCGCCGTAGCCGATAATGGCGATATCGCCCACCCGGTTGGCGTCCACCAGCGTTTGGGCCACGCCGGGGGTGTTGCGCTCGTCGGTGCAGATGATGAGGTCGACCATGGGGGTCTGCTCAAGGATTTTGCCGGTGAGCCTTTCCACCTCAAACCTGCCTGCATTCAGGGTATAGATATCCTGAATCTTCATGTCCTCATAGGCCGAGAAAGCGTCTATCAGGCCCTGCAGCTTCAGGTTTTGGTAGCGGCTTTCTTCTTCGCCCCCCGAGCCGTCCACCAGCACAGCCACATTGGCCTTGCCGTTTCGGGCGGCGATGCCCATCTGCCCGGCGGTGAAGCCGATGTCGTAGCTGTTGGAGCCCACCGTAGCGGTGCTGGGGATAAAGAAGATATCGTTTTCAAAGGTCAGCACCGCAAGCCCCGCCTGCTGCGCCTGCTCCAGCACCTGAGAGGTGCTTTTCAGGTCGGCAGCCTGCAGGGCCACGCCGTTGACCCCGGCGTAGATGGCCTTTTCCACTTTCTCGGTCAGCGCGGCGGCATCCCGCTGGGCGACGTCCACAAACTCCACATAGACGTTGAGCTCCTCGCCGGCGGCAAGGGCGCCCTTTTTAAAGGTTGTCCAAAAATGCTCGTTGGAGCTTTGGGTTACCAACTGGATGTGGTAGTCGGGGATTGCGGCAGGCGGGCGCATGGCGGAAACCTTGTCCACCGTGTTGTAAAGGTTGACCACCATGACGGTCAGTACGATTAACGCTGTACCCAGTGCCGAAAAGATAAATTTCATGGCTGCTCCTGTTTGGGGCGGTTACTGGCCGTGGGCCGCCCCAATGCTCAAACATCATTATTTGCCACCGCCCCGGGTGGGCATAAAGATAAATAGTATAATAATTGCCTGCAGGTATGATATCACGCCCGCAGGGCTGTGCGATATCATTCGCCACACTGCAGGCGGGCGTTAAAATTGTCTGCCATTATTATACATAATTTGGAGCGAATAGTAAATGATTTCTGTCTGTTTATCCAAGTTTCTTCTGCATATGCCGGGTGGTGAATAGGGGCGGGCTTTCTCCTGTGAAAACCCGCCCCTATCTTTTACCCGCTCGCCAGCCGCACCTTGCGGCCCTGCCATTATTTTAATGATAGCTTAACTTCAGCACCTCTTTCAGAAAGTACTCGATGCCCTTGATGGGGCTGGGTACATTCACCCCGAAGTGCTGAAGCAGCATCAGCGTAACACCCGCCGTCAGCAGCACCGAAAAAACCGTCAGCTCGCCCCATTGGCGCTTGTTTACCAGTTGCGGAACATCCATCATAATCAGGGCGGCGATGCCGGCCAGAAGCAGCGTCAAGGTCATGCTTTGCTCCCCCCCTCGGCTGCCGTCTGGGCCTGCTGGCTCTTTTGGCCCTTTTGGCCTTTTTGGCTCTGCTGCCCCTGCTGGCCCTGTTGGCCCTGCTGAGGCTGAAACTGAACGGGCAGCTTGCGCATCAGGATAACCAGCATGGTGAGCGCCGGCAACACAATGACAAAGAAGCTGGAAAAGAAGGGGGCAGTCTGGGTGCCCCAGGCGGCGTTTTCGGTGGCGGAGTGAAAGACAATCTGAGCATAGTTGGCGATGAGCACACCGTACACGCCGACAACCGACCGGTAGTGCTGCAGGCCGCAGAGCTGCGCCAGCCCCACCACCCCGGCATAGTAAAGAATGCTTACCTTGAAGAACTGCAGGGTGACCATCGCGGTAGCGTAGAGCACCTCCATACGGCTGATGACCTCCCAAAGGTTGATAGTGCGGATGGCCTCGAAGGAGGAAAGGGACATCAGCGTGGCCAGATTGCCCAGCGTGGCAATATCGCGGCAGAGTATCATTACCATGAGCAGCGTGCCCACCCCCAGCCCCAGCGCTATCGCCTTAGGCACCTTGGACTGGTCTTTGACCTGAGGGATAATCATGGTGAAGGCCAGTATTTCGCCCAGAGGGATGACCGTGACGATATGGGTGGCCTGTATATATTTAGCCAGCGGCAGCGAAAACATGGGCAAAAAGTTTTGCGGCGACATGCTGCCCAGCAGCGGCGGAGTAGTGATGCTGATTACCATAAAGGCCATCATCATAAAGATGAAGGCGTATTTCATCATGTTGCCGATGCCGGAGCGCACCGCCCACGCGCAGACAAACAGAAACATGATGATAACGATGGCGATAGGGGTTTCGGGCATGATGTTGTTGACCACAAAGGTGCCCATATCCCGGGTGTTGAGCGAGGCCAATGTCAGAAAAAAGAAGATATATAAGACAGAAAACAGCTTGCCCACAATCGGGCCCAGAACCAGATCGTTAATTTGTATAAGATTTTTGCCGGGGTAGCGCCATAAAATCCGGATATAAAGCCATGCCAGCAGGCTGACCGATATAAGGCCGGTGAAGGCTATCATCCAGGAATCCTGCATGGTGATGGTAAGCACAAAGGAGCTGATGACCACGGTGGCGCCCTGAATAAAGCAGGCGATGGCAAAGAAAAGCTCCTGCCAGATAATCTGTTGTTTTTCAATCTGCATAGCCATCACTCCATTTCCGGTTTGGCGGGCGCGGTCAACCGCCCGGTGCTTATAATTCTGGTATCTATATCAACCTCAACCTTAATGGTGGGGTAAACTTCATCCCAGTTATCGGACAGCGATTCCCACAGCTTGGGATATTTTTTCCGCAGCGTTTCGCCAAAGCCGAATATGTCGGCCTTTAGCTCGTAGGAACGCAGCAGCGCCGCCTCCATCTCATCCAGTATCGCCTGCTTGACCTCGCGGTTGAGCAGCTGCACGCCCAGCTTATCGCTCAGGTTCTGTGTGCCCTGCTGGCTCGCCAGTGCGCCGTCGTGCCGAACCTTTATCTGCATCACGATGCTGCCGTCCTCTTTCACCACCGGGGTCACCTTGCTTTTGGCCTTTATAATCTCGACCGCCGCCTGCCCTCCGGGGGTCTGCACCTCAATGGCGCCGCTCTTAATTTTGTTGTTGACCCACATCATCCCGCGGGTTTGCCTGGCGTCCAAATCGCCCACATACTTATCGGTTTTAAAGACCGCCATCCCCCGCAGCATCACCTTGGGCTCTTCGTCGTTTTCAGATAGATCCACGATCGGCATCATGGCGGTAGAGGTCTCGCTTACCATCTGGTCTACAAAATCCAGCAGCCGCACCTCCAGCGTATGGGAGTTGGCCTTCTGGTTGTGCATCAGCTCGACGAGGCCGATGGCAGGCACCTGCTCAAGCTGCGGTTTGACCGCAAGAATATCCGCCGCCTTGCCTCTGGCCATCATGACCAGAACCTCCATTCTGGATTCGTGGTCGCGCATAAAGAAATCCAGTGAGCGCTGCAGGCCGCCGCGGGCAAAATCTTCGCCAAACAAAATGAACTGGTTGTGGGGGATATAAATTTTTCGGCTGACCTGATGGCTCATCTCGCGCAGGCCATAAAAGATGTCGGTGTCTGTATAGGTCAGGTTCCAGTAGGGCAGCTCCTCACCGCCTCCGCCCCCTTCGGATTGAAAGCTGGTGGGCTTTGCCAACTGCACCGTGAGCTCCATGTGCTTAGCGTCGATGGGCGATTGGTCGATACCTATCCCCATCATAACGGCAAGCTGACTCAGCTCCCTTGAATTCCAGCAGCCGCAGAGGAAAAGCAGCGCAAGCAGAAGCGCCGCCAGCCGAAAAGCAGGCCCAATTCTCTTTTTCACAGGTCGCATTCCCCCTTGTGTGTTTGCTCAAAGCGGCAGCGGCGGGGCGGTATGGCGGGGCGGCCCTGCCGCAATGCGGAGGCAGCCTTAGCCGGAGGTTTCATCGGGAGGCTGTGCCGGCGGTACGGCGCTATGCTGGCGGGTATGGTCGTGCTCGGCCATATATTCGGGGCGCTTGCGCATGGCCCACAGCGGAGCGCGGAAAAAACCATCCCGTAGAATTCCTGAGCTTACGGGGGCGATGGGCGAAAGCACCGGCACCCCAAAGGATTTTAAAGAGGACAGATGGATGAGTGTCCCCAACAGGCCCATCACAATGCCGAAGCCGCCCATAACGCCGCCCAATATCAGCAGGATGACCCGCAGGATGCTGCCGGCCTGCTCCAGCGTGGGCACCACAAACCCCGAAACCGCCATGATGGCCACCACAATCACCATCGGCGCGCTGATAAGGCCGGCCGATACCGCCGACTCGCCCATAACCAGCGCGCCCACGATGCTGACGGCCTGCCCCACCGGCCGCGGCAGGCGCAGCCCAGCTTCGCGCAGGATTTCAAAGATAACCATCATAATGCCCGCTTCCATCAGCGCCGGGTAGGGCACCCCCTCGCGGGCGCCCATCATGGTCAAAAGCAGCGGCGTGGGTATCAGTTCCTGATGAAAGGTGGTCAGAGCCACATAAACCGCCGGGGCGGTGATGCTGATAAAAAAGGCGATAAACCTTAAAAGGCGCAGGACCGTCGCCTCCAGGGCGCTGATATAGTAATCCTCGGCCGACTGAAAGCTTTCGATAATGAGGCGAGGGGCGGTCAGCACAAAGGGGGTGCCATCCACAATGATGGCAACCCGGCCCTCAAGAACGCAGGAGGCCACCACATCCGGCTTTTCGCTGTAGCCCAGGGTTGGAAACAGCGAGAAGGGGGCGTCGCCGATGAACTGCTCGATATAGCCGGATTCAAAGATGGCGTCGGTATCGATGGCGTTGAGGCGCTCCCGGACAGTGCTGAGCAGGTCCAAATCGGCAACCCCATCCAGATAGACCACCACGACGTCGGTGCGGGTTTTACGGCCCACGCAGAAGGATTCCATGCGCAGGGCGGGGCTTTTTATCTTTCTCCGCATCAGCGCGGTATTGGTGCGGAGGCTCTCGTTAAAGCCCTCGCGGGGGCCGCGCACCACCGCTTCGGTGCGGGGCTCCTCTACCCCACGCTTATCCCACCCGCGTGAGCTGATGACCAGCGCCTTATCGAAGCCGTCTATCAGCAGAACGGTGTCGCCGCCCAGACAGCCGCTGGTTACCTCCTCGAAGGTTTTAACCTCCTTGACGTCGCCCACCGCCACCATGGTGTTTTTCAGCGACTCAATGCTGTGGCTGGTGCGCACCGTGGGGCCGGAAAACACGGTACTGTCGTACATCAGCGGCTTGACGACGCATTCGTTGATAACGTCTGATTTAACCAGCCCGTCTACAAAAATCAGAAGGCCCTTGACGCCGCGCATCCTGCCAAACTCAAAGTTACGCATAATGATATCCGAGCTTTCGCCCAGTATCTCTTTGAGCTTGTTGTGGTTTTCTGCAAGGCTTTTGAAAAGGTTTTGAGCAGGCCCTTCCTTCTGCTCTGCGGTGTGCATTCTTGGATAACCCATGAGCTTAAGCAGATAACGAATCATCTCTTTATCCCTCCCGCCTGTCGACCTTGATTCGCATAGTTCAAGGTTTTCCAAGACAGCCAAAAATATGCAGGATGGTTGAGATTGGCTGAGTGATGGATTCATGTATAAAAATATTGTCAATTTTATTACTAAAATTGTGCTTTTTCGACTGTATATTCTATTTTTTGATACAATATGCCGATATGAGACACAAAACTCTTTTCTTTATGTGAAAAAAAATGTATGATTGGTAAATGACAGCTTTACCAAACTGGCTGCCCAGATGATGACTGTATTAGAGGTGAGCGCCATGATGTTTGTACCGTCTCAATATCTCCGGCCCGGTATGATTCTGGCCAGGGATTTGATTTTTTCTGTTTCCGGGAACTACACCACCCTGCTGTTAAGCAAGGGGCAAAAACTGACCAATGTTTTTATTGATAAGATTAACCGGTATAATATTACCGGCGTATATATAGAAAGCACCCTGACCAGCGACATCGAGGTGAAAGAGGTTTTAAAGCCGCCTATGAGAAAAGCGGTTTTAAACGATATCCAAAACCTGTATGAAGGCTTTGCGGCGCGTTCGATGCTTTCTGACGACGGGCTGGATAACCTGTATGCGTTATCCACCAACCTTGTGGATGAGATTTTGGGCCGTGAGGACAGCATGATTACCCTCATCGACCTGAAAAGCTATGATGATTACACCTATCATCACTGCCTTTCGGTGGCGGTGCTCAGCGTTTCTACCGGGGCCACCATAGGGCTGAACCGCAACTGCCTCAACGACCTTGCCTTCAGCGCGCTGCTGCACGATATCGGCAAGATGGCTATCCCCATAGAGATTATCAACAAGCCCTCCGCCCTGACCAACGAGGAGTACCAGATTATCAAACAGCACCCGCAGGATGCTTATACCTACCTGAAAAACAAGCACTACCTGCCGGGGGCGGTGCTGGGTGCCATCCAGAGCCACCACGAGAAGTTTGACGGCAGCGGCTACCCGGCAGGCAAAAAGGGAACGCAGATTCCGCTCTATGCCCGGATATTGGCGGTGGCCGACGTCTTTGACGCGCTGACCTCCAACCGGCCTTACCGCAAGCAGTGCTACCCCAATGAGGTCATCGAGTATATGATGGGCTGCGCCGACACCCATTTTGATTATGAGATTTTAACGGCCTTTCTAAAGAACATTGCCGCCTACCCCTCCGGAACCTGCGTAGCGCTGAGCAACGGCGAAACGGCCATTGTGGTGAAAAACCACCCGGAAAACATCCTGCGGCCGCTGGTGCGGCTGGTGCTGGAGGATAACACCCCCGGCGACGAGATTGACCTGCTGGGTGACAGTCGGTACCACAGCGTAACCATTGTGGGCATGGGGTATGACAGCGCCTCTCTCGACTATGACAGGCTGACCAAATAACGGCCCCGCCCCGGTTTGGTAACAACCGATTGCCACCGCCTGCGCCTCCCACCGAGGCCGGGCGGTGGTTTTTGCTGCCCGGCTGCCAATAAGATAAAATTAACCTTATTATAATATTGACAATAGTGTTTATCACACAGTATAATATATATGAGGTGATAACCCATGGATGAGATGCAGGCGCTGGTGGACAGCCTGACGCTGGAGCTGCGCAGAGGAACTCTGGTGCTGAGTGTTCTAAGCCAGCTTTCACAGCCGAGGTACGGCTACTCGCTGGTGCAGCGGCTGGAGGAGCGGGGCATATCGATAGAGCCGGGCACCCTCTACCCCCTGCTGCGCCGTCTGGAGCGGCAGCAACTGCTGCAAAGCAGTTGGGAAACCTCCGGCGCAAAGCCGCGCAAATATTATGTGAGAACCGAGCATGGCGACCGGGTGTATGCCATACTGTATCAGCAATGGAGCAATATGGTGGCTCATATGGAGAGCCTGACAAGCGAAGGAGGAAACCGGGATGCGCACCAATGACCAGACCGCCAGCAACATGACCGACCGCTATGTCTATGCCGTCATCAAGCACCTGCCCAGAAGCCAGCGGGCGGATATCGAGCAGGAGCTGCGCGGCCTGATAGAGGATATGCTGGCCGAAAAGGCCGGCGAAAACGCCCCCACCAGAGGCAACGTCATCGATGTGCTGACCGAGCTTGGGCGGCCCGACCTCTTTGCAGCCCGCTATCAGGACAGCAGCCGCTGCCTGATTGGCCCCGAATATTTTGAGGAGTATGCCCTGCTGCTGAAGATTGTGCTGGCCGCCACCGCCTTTGGCATGACGCTGGCTACCTTCATCGGCGCGCTGACCTCTCCCCCGACCAACGGCTGGCTGGCCGCCGCCGGTTTTGTGGGCACCGTGGTAAGCGCCCTCTTTCAGGGCTTTGCGGGGGTCACCCTGACCTTTGTCATCATACAGCGCTGCGATAAGCGCAGCCAGCATGAGCGCGCGGCCGACTGGAACCCCGACAGCCTGCCCGAGCTGCCCCCCGCGCCCCAGCAGAGCATCAAACGGTGGGAGCCGGTTTCGGCGGTGGTATTCACCCTGCTGGTGATGGTGCTGTTTAACTTTACGCCCCAGCTGCTGGGGGTTTTCAGCTTTACCGACCGGCTGCAGGTGGTGCCGCTCTTTGACCTGGCGGCGCTGCGCCGGGCGCTGCCGCTGCTCAACCTCGCCTTTGTGCTGGGGATAGCCCGGGAAATCTTTCGCTTTCTGGAGGGCCGCTACACACCCCGCCTCGCCGCCGCAACGGTGGCGCTGAACGCGGCGGGCGCTCTGCTGATGCTGTCGGTCTTTGGCGGGGGGCGCGTCTGGAACCCGGCGCTGCTCCGGCAGCTGACCGCCCTTTACGGGCCCGGCGCCTTTGAAGGGATTGGCCTGCAGCTGTTCACCCTGCTGCCCAACCTCTTTGTGGGGGTTGTGCTCTTCGCCCTGCTGCTGGATACCGGCGTTACCGCCTACCGGGCATGGCATAGCCATGGCTCTGAACCGGCGGCGCTATAGCGCGAAAAGCCACATGGCACCCGATGCACCGCCCGCGGGCAGAACCGCGCCCCCGGCGCGAGCGAAAGAAAGGACGATTGGAATGATACAACTGCGAGGAACAGGAAACCTGCACCATATTGCCCAAACCGCCTCCAACGACATTTTAAACAGCGGCATGAGCTGCCATCTGGTGGAGCGCGTCTCTGAAGCCCATGGCGAGGTGCAGCTTGTGGTGCAGGTGTTTGAGAAGTATTATATGAGAGTCTCCAACCGTGTGAGCCTCACCCTGACGCTGGTGGCTGTAGGCGACGCCGTCACCGCCTATTGCATCGGCTCGGGCGGCGGGCAGGGGCCCATCTTTGCTATGTCATGGGGGGCCGAGGAGAACTTCGCCATAACGGCGGCTCAAGCCCTTGAGCGGCAGGGGTTCCTCCGTATTGATTAGAGAAAGTCGTGGAATAATAAAAATCCACCCGCTAAGCGGGTGGATTTTTATTTAAGGCGGTCATAGAACCCTCTGCCTATAAAAAGATGCGCAAGGGCAGGCTTGCTTAAAGAGCACTGCCCACCCCCTTACCCCCTCCCAGATTTCTCCTGAAAAAAACCGCTGCTTCTGTTTATGGGAGGGGGACTACCGCGTGGAGGGGCTGCGCC
>JAEWWW010000150.1 GCA_023396215.1 Bacillota bacterium
CTGCTTGTAAGGCAGATGCTCTCCCAGCTGAGCTATGCTCCCGTGCGCTGGTTGCTGGTGTTTCTCTCTCAGCGACGAAATTTATTATACCGCATACCCCGTCGAAAGTCAACACTTATTCGATAAAAAATGTCATTAATTTTTCCTACGCTTTAAGGCGCATAATCATGCGGTGCAATCAAAAAATAGAGGTACAAAGAGCGGGGCTGTTCTAAAAAATACAGCCCTTATTGTCATCGCATTGGAGGATTTCATGGATAGAAACGTCCATTTTCTAAATACCATCTATCAGGATGCAAACGACTCGTCACGTTCCCTTGACGCACTGCTGCCCAGAACCAGAGATACGCTGATTGCCGGGGAAATGCAGCGGCAGCTCAGCGAGTACCGGGCCATCTCCCGTCAGGCCGAAAGGCTGATTGAATCCTACAACGCCGACCCGCAAGAGAAGCACCCCGCCGCCGAAGCGGCGTCCCGCGCGGGCAAGCAGCTTTCGGTCGCGCTGGATGATTCTCATGCCCGTATCGCAGAGCTGCTCATCAAAGAGGGTACTCAGGGGGTCAGCAACCTGACCCGAACCATCAAGGAGTTTGCGCTCTGTGATAAGCCGGTGGCCGATCTGGGCCAAAAAATGCTCGAGGCGCGGCAACAGCACATCGAACAGCTAAAGCGATACCTTTAAAGGAGGATGCAGCAATGAAAAAAGAACAGCCGAAAATTCTGCACGGCAACCAAGCCAAAGTGGACCCAAAGAAGAAGATAGAATCCCTTTATGCCACAAACTCTGTGACCATATCCAAGGGTACCGCGAAGGACGGCGTCACTCCATTGGTGGAGGACGAGCTGGTGGCGATGGCCAAGGATTTTGTGGATGAGAACCATAAGTAACACCACGTCAGCTTGAAAAGCCCGGCAGAGCGGCTGCAACGCCTCCTGCCGGGCTTTTTTCAGGTGAGTGGCAAACCCCTCTTTTAAGAAAGATAGACATAGGGCCGCAGCGCCTCCAGTGTGGCCTCCCCTATCCCCTTAATTTCGGTCAGTTGCTCCAGCGAGGTAAGGGGGCCGTTCTGACTGCGGTACTCGACAATGCGCCCCGCCAGCACCTGCCCGATACGTGGCAGCTGGGTCAGCGTTTCGGCGTCGGCAGTGTTCAGGTCGATGCTGTAGCTTTGCAGGATTTCTTTGACCCTCTGCTCGTGCTCAGCCGCAGCCTGCGCCGCCTGTTGAGGCGGCAGCGCCTCAGAGGGGGTCAGGTAGACCGCCACCGGTATTGGGATATCAGGGCGGGCAAAGAGGTTGTAGCCCACCAGCAGGGCGCTGAGCACCGTCACCGTGGTTACCAGCAGGGCATAGATTTTGCGCTCGGTCACCGCCGCCTCTCCCCTCTTCTCTGTCGTTACATCAAATGCGGCAGCCACCGCACTGGATGGCTGCCGCAAGCAGTCTTACTTATTTTTGCGGGCAACCGCTTCTTTGGTTTTCGCAACGATGTTCTCGGTGCTAAGGCCGTGCTCCTTGAGCAGGGTTGCGCCGGGGCCGGAATACCCAAAGGCATCCTGCACGCCGATGCGCACCAGCGGCACCGGGTAGGTTTCGCCCAATGCTTCGGCTACAGCGCCGCCCAAACCGCCGATGATGCTGTGTTCTTCGACAGTAACCAGCAGGCCGGTCTTTCTGGCCGCTTTCTCGATAATCTCTTTATCCAGCGGCTTAATGGTATGGATGTTTATCAGACCCGCGCTGATGCCTTCGGCCTTGAGCTGCTCCACAGCCTGCAAAGCCTCGTATACCATCAGGCCGGTGGCGACGATGGTAACATCGGTACCCTCTGCCAGCTGTACGCCCTTGCCCAGTTCAAAATGATAGGTGTCGGGGTCGTTGAATGCGGGGGCGGCCAGACGGCCCAGACGGATATAAACAGGGCCGTTGTGCTCTATGGCAGCCGCGATGGCAGCCTTGGTTTCGAGGTCGTCGGCGGGGTTGATGACCGTCATGCCGGGGATGGCGCGCATCAGGGCCATATCCTCGTTGCACTGGTGGGTCGCGCCGTCCTCACCCACCGAAACACCGGCGTGGGTGGCGCAGATTTTCACGTTCAGATGGGGGTAGCCCACCATATTGCGCACCGCTTCAAAGGCGCGCCCGGCGGCGAACATGGCAAAGGTGCTGACGATGGGGATATACCCGCAGGTGGAAGCGCCGGCTGCCACGCCGACCATGTTGTTTTCGGCGATGCCGCAGTTAAAGAAGCGCTCGGGGCAGACCTTTTTAAACTCCAGCGTCATGGTGGCGTGGGCAAGGTCGGCGTCCATTACAACAATCTTGGGGTTATTGGCAAGTTCTACAAGGGCCTCGCCATAGCTGGCCCGTGTTGCTTTTTTAATCATTTCAGCCATTTTACTCAACCTCCAGTGACGAAAGAATTGCTTTCAGGTCTTTCATTGCGGTTTCATACTGCTCGCTGTTGGGGGCTTTGCCGTGCCAGCCGTAGTTGTTCTCCATAAAGGAAACGCCCTTGCCCTTCATGGTCTTGGCGATGATGGCGGTGGGCTTGCCCTTGACCGTTCTGGCCTCGGCCAGCGCCGCGTCAATTTGGTCCAAATCGTGGCCGTCGATGACGATGACATGGTAGTTGAAGGCCTTGAACTTCTCGTCGATGGGGCAAGGCGTGCAGATTTCATCCACGCGGCCGTCAATCTGCAGGCCGTTGTTATCCACAAAGATGCAGAGGTTATCCAGCTTGTTGTGACCCGCAAACATGGCGGTTTCCCAAACCTGGCCTTCCTGCAGCTCGCCGTCGCCGAAAATGGTATAAACGCGGTAATCCTTGCCCGAAAGCTTGCCCATCAGCGCCATACCGGCGGCGGCCGAGCCGCCCTGGCCCAAAGAACCGGTGGAGAAATCCACACCGGGGATGTTCTTCATGTCGGGATGGCCCTGCAGGATGCTGTCGGGCTTTCTGAATTTGTAAAGCTCCTCATAGGGGAAGTAGCCCTTCAGCGCCAACGTGGCGTAGAGAGCCGGGCTGCAATGGCCCTTGGAAAGCACGAAGCGGTCCCTGTCCTCCCATTTGGGGTTTTTGGGGTCAAGCCTCATCTCTTTAAAAAACAGGGTGGTCATAATGTCCGCTACCGACAGAGATCCACCCGGATGCCCTGACTGAGCGGAAAAGACTGCCTCAATTGCTCCGATCCTGACTTTGGTTGACAGCAGGGCCAACTGCCGTCTTTCTGTTCCATTCATATTGTGTGCCTCCCTCTAAGTATTTTAGTGCTGCGTGTATAGGGTCGGTCGCCCCGGCAGATAAAACGGCGCAGGCCGGTCTGTGGGCGCTGCCGACCCGATAGGCTCAGGGCGCTGCCATGAACCTGATCGGCGGTTGTTGGGTGCAGACGGCGGCATAGCCGCGCGCTTACTCCTGAGAAAGTGTAGACAAAAAGCCGGTGAAATAGGCCGGCAACGGGCTGGTAAATTCAAGGTAGCTGCCGGTGATGGGGTGTTCAAAGCCAATGGTTTTGGCATGCAGGCACTGGCCCGCCAGCGCGGCAATCGCTTTTTTGGGGCCGTAGACGGTATCTCCAGCCACCGGATGCCCCAGATAGGCCATATGCACCCGTATCTGGTGGGTGCGCCCAGTTTCAAGGCGCAGGCACAGATGGGCAAAGCCCCGGTACTGGGTCAGCAGCTCATAGTGGGTCACCGCTTCGCGGGCGTTGCCGGAGGTGGTGACGCACATCTCCTTGCGCTTTTGGGGGTGCCGCCCAATGGGGGCGTCCACCTTGCCCTGTATTTGCTTCATGCGGCCGTATACCACCGCCTCATATTGGCGTGTAAAGGTGTGGGCCTTTATCTGCCTGGCAAGCCCCTGATGCGCCTTATCGCACTTGGCTACAATCAGCAGGCCGCTGGTGTCTTTATCGATGCGGTGCACAATGCCGGGGCGCAATACCCCGCCAATGCCCGAAAGGCTGCCGCCGCAGTGGTGCAACAGCGCGTTGACCAAGGTTCCGTCCGGGTTGCCGGCTGCCGGGTGCACCACCATGCCCTTGGGCTTGTTAACCACCAGCAGGTAGTCGTCCTCATACACAATGTCGAGTGGGATATCCTGCGGCAGGGCGCAGTCGGCCACCGGCTCGGGCAGTTGTACGCTAATTGCTTCCCCGCCCCGCAGGCGGTGGTTTTTGCCCACCGGCTTGCCGCCCACCGTTACCATCCCCTGCTCGCAGAGGCGCTGCACCGTGCTGCGGTTCAAATCCGGCTGCTCTGCGGCAAGCCAGCTATCGATGCGCTGCCCCGCCGCTTCGGCAGGGGCCGTAAAGGTTGTCGTTCTCATACCTTCACCATCTGCCGGCCCGGTTTAGCGGATACCCGGCTTGGCCTTGCCCTCAAAAAAGAGGATATACAGCATAATCAGGCCGGTACCCACCACAACGCAGCTGTCGGCAAAGTTGAAGATGGGAAAGTTGATGGGCTCAAAATAGACGTAGTCCACCACATAGCCCCGCCACACCCGGTCGATGAGGTTGCCCACCCCGCCGCCAAGCACCAGAGCGATACTCCACATCAGAAGCTTGCTTTTCACCCAGCCCGAAAACAGCAGCACCACGCCGCAGAGCATTACAAGGCTGGTGATACCCACAAGGAAGAACTGTTGGTTTTGCAAAATGCCAAAAGCAGCACCGAAGTTTTCATGATAGGTCAGACTGAGCACGCCGGGGATGAGCGCAATCGCCCCACCGGCCAGCGCGTTTGCCGCCCATACCTTTAAAAGCTGGTCGATACCCACCAATGCACCAGCCGTAATAACAGCCAGAATTGCTGTGGTTGTCAAAATTAATTCACCCATTTCAAACCGGCGGCACACCATGCTGCGCACCGCCAGTTGTGTTTCTGTTATATCTTCTGCACAACCTCTGCGCAGCGGCTGCAAAGGGTGGCGTGCTCGCTGTTCTGCCCCACCGTTTCGCTGTATACCCAGCAGCGTTCGCACTTTTCGCCCGCTGCCTTGGCGGTGGTAATGCTCAGGCCCTCTACCTCGCCGGTAAACTGCCCCTGCCCGCCTCTGACCAGCTCGACCTGCGATACGATAAACAGGGTGGTCAGCTCGGGCAGAATGCCCTGCACAAAGTCGTAAAGCTCGCCGTCGCAGTGCAGCACAACCTTGGCCTCCAGCGATTTGCCGATCTCCTTGGCGGCACGGGCCAGCTCCAGCGCCTTGTTGGCGTCGTCGCGGATGGCGTGTATCCTATCCCACTTTTCCATAAAGGCTTCATCCAGCTTGCCGGAGGCCTTGGGAATTTCGTTGAAGGTCACCGATTCCGCCTTCCACGCCGGGTCGGCGGGCAGGTGGCTCCAGATTTCCTCGGCGGTAAAGGGGATGATGGGCGCAATCAGGGTGGTCAGCGTCCGCAGAATGCGGTAGATGGCGGTCTGGGCCGCACGGCGCTCCACGCTGTCCGCATTCTCCACATACAGCCTGTCCTTGATGATATCCAGATAGAAGTTGGACATATCGATGGTGCAGAAGTTGTGGATGGCGTGGAAGATGATATGGAAATCAAAGCGGTCGTAGGCGCGGTGGGTGCGCTCCAGCAGCGCGTCCAGCCGGGCCAGCGCCCATCTGTCAAGCTCGGGAAGCTGGCTGTCCTCCACACAATCCCTGGTGGGGTCAAAGCCGTCCAGATTGCCCAGAATGTACCGGGCGGTATTGCGGATTTTGCGGTAGATTTCGGAGAGCTGCTTGAGGATGTTCTGGCTGATGCGGATGTCGGCGTGGTAGTCGGAGGACACCACCCACAGCCGCAGAATGTCGGCGCCAAACTCCTGAATAATCTCGCCGGGTTCCATGCCGTTGCCCAGCGATTTGCTCATCTTGCGGCCCTCGCCGTCCACCACCCAGCCGTGGGTGACTACGCAGCGGTAGGGGGCCTGCCCTTTCCAGGCCACGGCGGTGAGCAGAGCCGACTGGAACCAGCCCCGGTACTGGTCGGTGCCCTCAAGGTAGAGGTCACAGGGCCAGCTTTGGCGGGGCCACTCGCCCCGCAGGGTGGCGGCGTGAGAAACGCCCGAGTCAAACCAGACATCCATGGTGTCGGTTTCTTTGGTGAAGGCGGCAAGGTCGCCGCTGCCGCAATGAGGGCAGGCAAACCCGGCGGGCAAAATCTCCTGCGCGCTGCGGATATACCAGCTATCCGAGCCCTCTTTGCGGAAGAGGTCGGCCACCGCCGACGAGCTTTCCCGGTTGAGGATGGGTTTGCCGCATTCGCCGCAGTAGAAAGCAGGGATAGGCACGCCCCATGTGCGCTGACGGGAGAGGCACCATGCGCTGCGGTCCTGCACCATGCCGGCCATACGGCCTCTGCCCCATTCGGGAATATATTCTACCTTCTCGATTTCCTCGATGGTTTGCTTTTTGAAATCCTCTACCGAGCAGAACCACTGGGCGGTGGCACGGTAAAGCACCGGCTCTTTGCAGCGCCAGCAGTGGGCGTACTGGTGGCGGATATTCTGTGCCGCCAGCAGGGTGCCGTCTTCACGCAGCTTTTCAAGAATAACGCCGTTTGCCTTCTCGGTGGTCAGGCCGGCCACAAAGTCGCCGGCTTCCTCGGTCATGCGGCCCTTGTCGTCCACAGGCACCACCATGCCGATTTGGGGGTAATGGGTGCAGACCTCAAAGTCCTCGACGCCGTGGCCGGGGGCTGTATGCACACAGCCGGTGCCGGATTCCAGCGTGACGTGGTCGCCCACAATCACCAGAGAATCCCGCTCCATAAAGGGGTGGCGGCAGACGGTCAGCTCCAGCTCTCTGCCGGTGGCGCTGCCCAGAATGGTATAGTCAGAGATACCGGCGGCCTCCATCACCGAGGCAACCAGCTCTCTCGCCAGCACATAAAACTCGCCCTTAGCCGAAACCACCACATACTCATACCGGGGACCCAGCGCGATGGCAAGGTTGCCCGGCAGCGTCCATGTGGTGGTGGTCCAGATGACCACAGAGGTTTTGGAAAGGTCGGCGGCCCCCATCCGTGCCAGTACGCCGTTGGTGTCTTCTTTCACCGGGAACTTGACATAGATGGAGGTGCAGGGGTCCTCTTCATATTCAATTTCAGCCTCGGCCAGCGCGGTGTTGCAGTCGGCACACCAGTAAACCGGCTTTAAATCCTTGTAGATATAGCCTTTTTCGGCCATATCGCCAAAGATTTCAATCTGCAGGGCCTCATAGTCGGATTTCAGGGTCAGGTAAGGAGCGTCATAATCGGCAAGGGTGCCCAGCCGCTTAAACTGTTCCTTTTGGTTTTCTACATGGCGCAGGGCAAAGCTGCGGCAATGCTGGCGAAGCTTGACCGGGTCCTGCGCTTCCTCGAAGCCTATCTCCTTAATGGCCTTCAGCTCGATGGGCAGGCCGTGGCAATCCCAGCCGGGCACATAGTGGCACTGGAAGCCTGCCATGTTCTTATAGCGCACAATGATATCCTTGAGCACCTTGTTCAGCGCGGTGCCCAGATGGATATTGGCGTTGGCGTAGGGAGGGCCGTCGTGAAACACGTAGAGCGGCTTGCCCTCGTTATTTTCTACCATTTTGTAGAAAAGGCGGTCTTTTTCCCACTGCTCCAGCATGGGGGGCTCCCGCTGTGGCAATGACGCCCGCATGGGGAATTCGGTTTTTGGCAGGTTCAGGGTGGTGTTATAGTCCTGAGGCATTTGTGTGATACGCTCCTTGTTCTTCAAGTCTGTGGGAAAAAAGATGCAAGCCGGAAAACGCCAAAAGGCGACCGGCTTTATTAGACCTGCCGGTTGGCCCGCCGCCGGTTACCGGGCGGAAAAAGGCCAAACCCAACAGGTTTATTTCGGGCTGAATTCCTCCCCGAAGAGAAGCTCGCCGTATTTTGAGCCATATCGGGGCGGTGCGGGCTGCTCCTCCGCAAAGAGCTGCTCCGGTCGGTCGTCATCATCCAAGGGGGCTGCAAAGCTTTCCTCTGCGTACTCGGTGGCGGGCGGCGCTGCCTGCACCGGCGCCGCTTCGGTTGCGGGCTGCTGCACCGGGGCCTCGCCTTCGGTTGCCGGGGTCTTCTCCCCTGTTTGGGGCATCTCGGGCATGGCGGCAATCAGCTCAAGATGCTTTTTGTACATCACCAGCAGCCGGTTTTTAAAATCGGCCACCTCTTTTTGTATGCGGGTCAGGGCCACCCGTTCCCGCTCCATCTTGTTTTGGGTGCTTTCCACCATACGCTCGGCACGGGTGGTGGCGTCTCTCAAGAGAACCTCGGCTTTGTTCTTGGAATCCCGAATGATGCTGTCCCCCAGCTTCTGGGCCCCCAAAACCGCCGCCCGCAGGCTTTCTTCCTCGCCTTTGTACTCCTCCAGCTTGAGAGCCAGTACCTCCAGCTTGGCCATAAGCTCCTCGTTTTCGGCCTCAAGCTGGGCCACAAGAGAGGCTGCGTCGTCTACAAACTGGTCCACGTCGTCGGCGCGGTAGCCAAAAGGGGATTTATCAAAACGTATATTCCTTAAATCGGCGGAAGATTGCATCTTTTGTCACCCCTTAAAAAAACACTCCGTTATTTGAAAGCTCGTCCAGAAGGTCGTCGCCCATGATGCCCACGTTATATGGGGTAATGATATAGGTGGAGTTTGCCACCTTTTTAATCTGGCCGTCGTTGGCATAGGCCACGCCGCTGAGGAAGTCAATCAGCCGCCGGGCCACGTCCTTGTTGGCCGACTCGAGGTTGAGCACCACTGTGCGCTTGGCGTTGAGGTGGTCGGCAATCGAGCTTGCGTCCTCAAAGCGCTCGGGCTTTACCAGTACAACCTGAAGCTGGGTGGTTGCGTGAATGTTGACCACCTTGTTGTTGCGCTTTATCGGATCGCTATAAGAAGAAAAGGATTCCTCCCGTTGTGTCGGAGCCGGGGCCTCGTCTTCTTCTTCATATTCATCGTCGTAATATTCGTCTTCGGGTATCCCCATAAAGTTTTTAAACTTGTCCATCAAGCCCATTTTCATCCCTCTTTCCCTAACTTCTTTGTCCAAAGAGCGCTCTACCTACCCGGATGATGGTAGCCCCGTGCGCAATAGCTGCCTCATAATCGTAAGACATACCCATAGAAAGGTGGGCGATATTAACATTATCTAATTTTTTGCTACCTATGTCAACCGACATTTGCCGCATCGCCTCAAAATAACGGTGCGCCTCCAAAATATCCTCGGAATATGGCGGAATGGCCATCAGCCCCATGATGCGAACCCCGGGCAGGCGGCAAATCTCCTCGGCGGCGGGCAGCACCTCCGCGGGCGGGAACCCGCCCTTGGTGGCCTCCTCGCCGATGTTGACCTGCAGCAGGATATCCATCACCTTGCCCCGCATGCGGCATTGGCGGTCAATCTCGTTTGCCAGGCGCAGGCTGTCCACCGATTCTATCATATCCACCTTATCCACAATCTGCCGCACCTTGTTGGTTTGCAGCCCGCCTATAAAGTGCAGGCCGCAGCCCTCCAGCCGGTAGTGGGGGTGCCTTTCCAGCAGCTCCTGCGCGCGGTTTTCACCCAGCAGCCGCACCCCCGCCCCGATGGCGGCGTTCACCTCTTCGGCGGTTCTGGTTTTGGTCACCGCCATAATCTGTATCTCGCCGGCGCGGCGGCCGGCCTCGGCGGCGGCACGCTCCACCCTTTCGCGGATGGCTTCGTACGCCCGGCGGATATCATCGTTAGAGGATGGTTTTGCGGTCATACAAATCTGTCCCTTTCACAATTACCTGATCAAAGAGGTTCAGGCTGTCGCTGCCTGTATAGCTCGCCCGGCAGAGCTTGTAGCCGGGGCCGTTGTAGATAATCTCCACCGGGCGGAAGCGGATGTCGTAGCCGGTCATGATGAACACCCCGGTTACCCCGTCCACCACGCGGATAGCGCTGTCGCTGACCCGCAGCCCCCTGTAACGCTTGAAGTTTATCTGTGCGGTGGCGCTGCGCAGTGAAAGCACCCCCGGCAAAATCAGGTCGCTTTTCAGGGTGACGATGCTGTAGGCCCCGTCGGCCCGTACGCTGCTGACCACCATGGGGATATCCCGCAGGTTTTGGGCCGAAAAGGTGGCGTACACCACCGCCCCGGGGGTAAATTTTTCGGCCTGCATCGGCTCGACCGCCGCCGCGTAATACCAGTTGTGGGTGGCTACCAGCTTGCCCAGCACTCCGGGAACCGGCTCGCTGTCGGCAGCCGTTAAAATCTCCTGAGCGGTTAGCTGAGGCAGGCGCTCGGGGGTGCAGTGCTCCTCCTGCCCGTCGGTGCGGCGTGAAAAATAGCCCTGATCGGGGGCAAAGAGCGAACGCGCGCCGCCCCGGTACCGGCTGCTGAGCTGCGCCTTTTCGGCGCCCAGCTGCGAGATGCGCTGCTCAAAGCTGTCTACGATATCCACCGCCAGTTGCTTTTTGTTGATGGCGATAAAAAGCTGCTCACGAATGTCATAAGCCCCGGCGGCGTTGCCTGCCGAGGCGGCGTCCACAAGGCTGCCGGCCAGCTCGGCAACCTGCCCGGCCAGCAGCTCGGTATTGGTAAACACGCGGGAGCCGGGGTCCTGTATCTCCTCCAGCAGGCTGATTTCGTGGCTTTTCTGGTTGATGAGGTAAGAAAGCCGCGCCTGCTCGGGGTCGTCGTATAGGTTGGCAACCACCGTTTCGGTGGTGATCTTCTCTGCTTCTTCTACCTGATATGCCAATGTGCCGCTGATGGCGGCGGGGATAAGCTGCTCGTCGCGCACCACCAGCCCGCGGGTTTTGATGGTATCAAAGACCTCGAACTCATACGCGACCTCGGTTTTATAGGGCGAATAAAGGTAGCGGTAGGCCTGATAGCCGGCATACACCATCAGAAACAGCACCAGCACCAGCGCCGCTACCCTTCCGGTAAAACTGTTCATGGGCGGCCTCGTTTATGCATCCTGGGCGGCTTCGGCAAGGTTGATGGGCTTTGCGGGGATGATGGTGGAGATGGCGTGCTTATAGACCAGATTTTGCTTGCCCTCGGTTTCGAGCACCACGGTAAAGGCATCAAAGCCCTTCACGATGCCCTTAAACTGGAACCCGTTGGTCAGATAGATGGTCACCGCGATGCGGTCCTTTCTGGCCTGATTTAAAAACACATCCTGCAAGTTTGCCTGCTTCATTGATGTTTCCCCCTTATTTCCTTTTGGGCGGGCGATTGTCGCCGCTGTATGTGAATGATTTGATTGCTCTGCCACTGATTATAGCATAAACCTGCCGGTGAACCCACCTGTTTTATCCAAGGCGGGGCAGCTTTTCGCCCCAATGCTCCCGCATGATTTGCAGCGCCGCCTGTACAAGCTGGCCGGGGCCTTCAAAGCGGTCGACCTCCAGCCAGCGGATGCGCGGGTCGCGCCGAAACCAGGTGAGCTGCCGCTTGGCGTACCGGCGGGTTTCGCGCTTGAGGTTTTCCACCGCCTCCTGCAGGCTGCACTGCCCGGTAAAGTAGCCCTCCAGCTCCTTGTAGCCGATGGCCTGCGCCGCGGTGCCCGAAAGCCCCAGCTCTCTGATTTCCTGCGCCTCCTGCAGCAGGCCGTTGGCCAGCATCTGGTCCACACGGGCGTCGATGCGGTCATAAAGCCACTGCCGGTCGGCAAAGGCCAGCCCCAGCATGCACAGGTCGTAGTCGGAGGGGTGCAGCCGCGAGTTCTGTAGCTGGCTGCTCATGGTGACCCCCGAAAGCCGGTAGATTTCTATGGCGCGGATGATGCGCCCCAGATTGTTGGGGTGCAGCCGCGCGGCGGTTTCGGGGTCGAAGGCCGCAAGCTGCTCCAGAAGGTACTCTCCTCCACGCTCCTCGGCCTCGCGCCGCAGCGTTTGCCGCAGCGCCGGGTCGCTGGGCGCGGGTGAAAAGGCGATGTTATCGGCCAGCGAGCTGATATACAGCCCGGTGCCCCCCGCCACCACCGGCAGCCTGCCCCGGACGTGCACCGCCGCAATTGTCTGCTTGGCGTGGGCCACATAATCGGCCACCGAGAAGCTCTGCCCCGGCTCGAGGATATCTATCATATGATGGGGCACCCCGCACCGCTCAGCCATAGTGGGCTTGGCGGTGGCGATGTTCATCCGGCGGTAAATCTGCATCGAGTCGGCAGAGATGACCTCGCCCCCTGTTTGCAGGCAGAGGGCCACCGCCAGCCCGGTTTTGCCCGAGGCCGTGGGCCCCGCCACCACCAGCAGGGGGTTTTTATCCTGCTTGTCCATTTTATCACTCCGAAGATGGTAGTTGGGTCGAACACCGTCGAACCCGCTCAGACCGCCGATAAACTGTTAGCAAAGGCTTTACTTATCTTATCGGCTGCGGTTGTACATTTTTTTACAACCTGTATCCCTATACCCTGCCGAAGAGTTTTTCTACCTCGCGGCGGGTCAGCTTAATCGATATCGGGCGGCCGTGGGGGCAGTTGCGCAGCGCCGAGTCCTGCTCCAGCAGCCGGATGATTTCCGCAAGCTCGGGCAGGGTGTTTTTCTGCCCGGCCTTAATGGCGCTGCGGCAGGCCACCGAATGAAAGAGGTCGTCCAGCACCGCGGGGGTCAGCTCCCGCCGGTTCTGGGCAATGCCCGAGGCAATCTCCTCCACCAGCGCGGCCACGTCGGCCTGCTCCAGCAGCATGGGTGCCTCCCGCACCAGCAGTGCGCCGTCACCGAAATCCTCTGCGGCAAAGCCCAGCCGCGCAAAGACCTCCAGCCGCCCCACCGCCGCGTCGTAGCTTTCTTTATCCAGCGTCACCGTGAGAGGGACCAGCAGCAGTTGGCTGCGGGAAAGGTCGGTGTCGGAACGCAGCCGTTCAAAAATCAGCCGCTCGTGGGCGGCGTGCTTATCCACCAGCAGCAGGCTATCCTCCTGCTCCAGCAGAATGTAGGTGTCAAACAGCTCGCCTATCAGCCGGAAGTCGGGCTGCACCGACTCGGCCTCCACCACCTGCGGCCGGGTCGGCACTGCGGGCAGGCGCAATGGCAGCACCGAGGGGTCGGTGCGGTAGGTCAGCCTGTTATCGCTCAAAGCGTCGGCAGCCTGCGGGCGGCGCAGCCTCGGGGGCATCTCCACCTGAGGCTCGGCCACTGCGGTGGCCGACGGCCTTGGCAGCGTCACAGGGCGCGGGGGCTGCCCCTCCCCGGTTGGGCGGGCGCTTCCCAGCGCGGCGGGGGCGGGCTGACGGTACTGCTCGGGCGCAAACCGCTGCTGACTGCCCTGTGTAGGGGCGGTGGCGGCGGTGATGGGGTTGACTGCCAGCCGGGTCTGCCGCAGCCCCCTGTCGAAGGCGGCGGTGGCGCTATCCAGCCCGGCAAGGGTGGTTTTGCAGCCGTAATAAACCAAATCGAACACCGAGCGCTCGTCGGCAAAGCGAACCTCGGTCTTTGCTGGATGAACGTTGACGTCCACCTGCATGGGGGGCAGGCTGATGTTGAGCACACAGTAAGGGAACCGGCCCACCATCACGCTGTGTTTGTAGGCTTCCTCCAGCGCGGCGGCACAGGCGCGGCTGTTGACCAGACGGCCGTTGATATAGAAGCTTTGCTGTGCGCGGCTGCCCCTGGCGCGCTCCGGCTTGCTGATATAGCCGGTGAGCGAAAGGGGGCCGATGCTGTGGGAAACCTCTATAAGGCCGGAGGCAAACTCGCGGCCATAGACGGCATAGACCGCCGAAAGCAGCTTACCGTCGCCGGGGGCCTGCAGCTTGACCACGCCGTCCCGAATGAAGCGAAAGCCCACCTCGGGGTGGGAAAGGGCCATTCTATCCAGCACCGCGGCCACCGAGTTGCCCTCGGTGACATCCTTTTTGAGGAACTTCATGCGGGCGGGGGTGTTGTAAAACAGGTCGCGCACCACGATGGTGGTACCCACCGGACAGCCCGCCTCCTCCACCTGCGCCTCGCCGCCCCCTTCGATGGTGCAGCGGGTACCCGAGAGGGCGTCGGCTGTGCGGGTGAGCATCTCAACCCTCGCCATGGCGGCAATCGAGGCCAGCGCCTCGCCCCGGAAGCCCAATGTGCTGATAGAGCCTAAATCCTCCTCCGACCAGACCTTGCTGGTGGCGTGGCGCAAAAAGGCCCGGGGCACCTCCTCACGGGGGATGCCGCAGCCGTTGTCGGTCACCCGCAGGTAGGTTACTCCCCCCTGTTTAATCTCTACCGTCACCGAGGAAGCGCCGGCGTCGATGGCGTTTTCCGTAAGCTCCTTGACCACCGAGGCGGGGCGTTCCACCACCTCCCCGGCGGCTATCAGCTCGGCGACATGTTTATCCAGTACTCTGATGGCAGCCACAACGGCACCTCCTTTTAAGGGGCAAACGATATCGCCCGCATATTTCAGACAGATTATTTGAAACAGGGCCGATGTGGGCATCGGCCCCTACAGCATTCGATGCGGCAGCGCGGAAAAGGGCAAGCGGATATCATCCGCCCCTTTCCCGGTCGGCCCGCCGGTCAGGCTATTCCTGCAGGATTTTCTTCAGCTCAAAGAGCAGGTTCAGCGCCTCGATGGCGGTGACGGTGTTGGCGTCCACCCCCCGCAGGCGGTCGAGCACCAGCTCACCCCGGGGGTCGGTCAGGCTCATCTGCAACTGGCTTTCGGCCTGCGGCGCAGCGGTGCGGATTTTGGGCTGGGCAATCTCGCTGCCCTGCTCCAATCCCTCCAGCACCTGATGGGCCCGGCGGATAATCCAATCGGGGATGCCCGCCAGCTTGGAAACCTCGATGCCGTAGCTGTCGTCGGCGCCACCCGGCACAATCCGCCGCAGGAAGATGATGTCGTCCCCCCGCTTTTTGACGGCGATGTTGTAGTTTTTGACGCAGCCGATGGTGTTTTCGAGGGCGGTCAGCTCGTGGTAGTGGGTGGCAAAGAGGGTTTTAGCCCCCAGCTTGCGTTTGTCGGCGATATATTCCAGCACCGCGCGGGCGATGCTCATGCCGTCGAAGGTGGAGGTCCCCCGCCCGATTTCATCGAGAATCAGCAGGCTTTTGGCGGTGGCGCCCCGCAGGATGGCAGCCACCTCGCTCATCTCTACCATGAAGGTGGACTGCCCCGCCGCAAGGTCGTCGGAGGCTCCCACCCGGGTATAGATGCCGTCCACCACGCCGATGGCGGCGCTTTTGGCGGGCACAAAGCTGCCCATCTGGGCCATGAGGGTGATGAGCGCCACCTGACGCATGTAGGTGGATTTACCCGCCATGTTGGGGCCGGTAATGACGGCTATCTGCCGCTCACGGTTATCCAGCGCCACGTCGTTTGGCACAAAGGGCAGGCCGTCTATCACCTGCTCCACCACCGGGTGGCGGCCGTCGGTGATGGTGATTTCGTCCGAGAGGTCTACCACCGGGCGGCAGTAGCTGTTTTGCACCGCAACCTGCGCGAGGCTGCAGAAAACATCAAGGCGGGCGATGGCCGCCGCGGTGCCCTGTATGCGGCCCAACCCGGCCGAAACCCGCCGCCGCACCTCCTCAAAGAGGGCGCATTCAAGCTCTATCATCTGCTGGTGGGCGGTGAGCACCCGTTCCTCCAGCTCTTTCAGCTGCTGGGTGATGTATCGCTCGGCCCCGGTGAGGGTCTGCTTGCGGATATACTCGAGCGGTACCTGCTCGAGGTAGGATTTTGTGATTTCTATGTAATAGCCAAAGACCTTGTTATAGCCAATCTTCAAGGTTTTGATGCCGGTGCGCTCGCGCTCCTGCTGCTCGATGGAGGCGATGACCCCCTTGATGTCGCCGGTGAGGCTGCGAAGCTGGTCAAGCTCCTCGTCATAGCCGGGGCGGATGACTCCGCCGTCCTTAACCGCGAGGGGGGGCTCGTCCACCACCGCCTGCTCAATGAGGCTGCAGAGGTCGTGCAGCGGGTCGATGTCGGCATAGACCTCACACAGGTTCTGGCAGGCTGCTGTCGAGAGCAAATCCTTTAACCGCGGCAGTTTTTGTAGTGTAAAGCCTAAAGACTTTACATCTCTTGGAGAGGTGTTTCCATAGACAATACGGGTCAAAAGCCGCTCCATATCAAAGATGCCCGAGAGCTCCTCGGTCAGCTCGCTGCGCAGCAGGGTGTTTTCGGTCAGCTCCTCCACCGCGTTGAGCCGCTTGTTGATGGCGGCGGGGTTGATGAGGGGCTGCTCCACCCAGCTTTTCAGCAGGCGCTTGCCCATGGCGGTTTTGGTTTTATCCAGCACCCAGAGCAGCGAGCCCCGCTTTTCGCGGCTGCGCATCGTTTCGGTTATCTCGAGGTTGCGCCGCGCCGTGATATCGAGGTGCATAAACTGAGTGTCGTTGTAAAAATCCAGCGTCATCAGGCGTTCCAAGCCATTTCGCTGGGTTTCACCCAGATAGTCCAGAAGGCCGCCCACCGCAGAAACTGCCAGTGGCTTGTCCTCCAGCCCCAGTTGCTCGGCTGCCTCCGCCTGAAAATGCGCAAGGCAGAGGCGCAAAGCCTCAGGATGCTCAAAGGCCTCGTCGGGGGCCACGTCGGCGGTGCAGGCCAGACGTGTTTTGATGAACTTCGCCACCCGTTCCTTGTCAAAAAAGTGGGAGTTGAAGATAATCTCGCTGGGGAGGAACCGCCCAAGCTCGTTGATGAGCCGCTGGTCGCCCCCCTTCGGGGTTTCGGTTAGATGCACCACCCCGGTCGAGATATCGGCAAAGGCGAGGCCGTAGCCGTTATCCGAGGAGTAGATGCAGCAGATGTAGTTATTGCTGCCCTCGTCCAGCAGGTTGGATTCTATCAGGGTACCGGGGGTGACGATGCGCACAACCTCGCGCCGCACCACCCCTTTGGCGGCGGCGGGGCTTTCCATCTGCTCACAGATGGCCACCTTATAGCCCTTTTTAATCAGCCGGGCAATGTAGGTTTCGCTGCTGTGGTGGGGCACGCCGCACATGGGCGCACGTTCGGGCAGGCCGCAATCCCGGCCGGTGAGGGTCAGCTCCAGTTCCTTGGACGCCAGCAGCGCGTCATCAAAGAACATCTCATAAAAATCCCCCAGACGGTAAAAAACAATATGGTCCTTATGCTTGTTTTTAATGTCCAGATACTGCCGCATCATGGGCGAAAGCCCCTGCATCTCTTCGGACATATTGCACCTCCCCTCAGGCTTTGCCGATAAAGGCCGCCGGGCCGCAAATGCGCGGGGGCAGCCTTGTTCGGAAAAGCTGCCTTTTTCCCCGGCGGTTTTTCGGCGTTTATATCTTTATCTCTTTTGGCAGGCCGCTCCCCTGCCGTTGTTTCAATGTAAGCGCGTTTATGCCTTAGGGCGTTTCTTAAAACGGAAAACCGCCGGAAAGTTCGCTGAAAACAAGTAGCTGCAAGGCCAAAAGCGCAGGAATACTTCATGTATTCCCAGCTTTTTGAACGCAGCAGATGCTGGTTTCAGCAGAATTTACCAAGAGTTTGGAGTTTAAAAAAAGCCCCTAGTTGCAGCCGCTGCAGCCGCCGCAGCTGCCGCTGCAGCCCGCCTCTTCCTGCTCGATGGTATCGGGGTCGTCGCCGTTGGCGCTGTAGACGATAATCTGCTGCAAAAATCCGATGAGGTCGTCCATCTCTTCCTTAGTGGTGTTGTAAGCGGTCATATGCCCGTTGTTCATGATATCGGCATAGAGGGCCTTAAGCTCACCGTCCAGCTTGGTCATGCGCTCCTGCGATTTTTCGGGCTTCTGAATTTCCTGCTGGAGCTCCACCTTGAGCAGGTTGAAGCGGCCGATTTTATCCTGCAGCTCCTTGTCGTTATCCGCCTTCTCCTTGGCAGCGTGGTAAGCTTTGAAGCGGGGGTCCTGCTGTATCTCTCTGCCCAGTTCGCGGGCCATCGAAATGATATCCATGTTGTTTCCTCCATAAATTAAATTTTAATATATACCACCACAGTTTAAAAACATTCAAGCTGTTTTTGCTTGTGATTTGTATGTTTAATTGACCACTTCACCGGTGAGCGCCCTGAGGTTGGCTTCGGTGATTTTGACCTGTACAAAGCTGCCCAGCAGCGCCTCATCGGCGGCGAAATCCACCACCAGATGCTCATCGCTGCGCCCGGTGAGCATACCGGGGGTGTTTTTGGCCGGTTCTTCGGCCAGCACCCTAACAGTTTGGCCCACCATCGCCTGATGTATGCGGCTGCTGATGGCCTCCTGTGCCGCCAGCAGGCGGCCCATCCAGCGGGCCTTCTCGCTGTGGGGAACCCCGTCCGGCATGGCGGCCGCCGGGGTTCCCTCCCGCTGTGAGTAGATGAAGGTGAAGAGGGACGCATACTCCACCTTCTGTATCAGGGCCAGGGTTTCTTCAAAATCCGCCTCGGTTTCGCCGGGGAAGCCCACGATGATATCGCTGGTGAGCAGCAGGCCGGGGATTTTCTCCTTGGCGTAGGCGGCAAGTTCGAGGTATTTTTCGGCGGTGTAGCCCCGGTTCATCTGTTTTAAGATGCGGTCGCTGCCGCACTGCACCGGCAGGTGAATATGGCGGCAGACCTTGGGGTTGCGGGCGATGGTATCAATCAGCCTGCGGGAGCAATCCTTGGGGTGGGAGGTCATAAACCGTATGCGGAAATCCCCCTCCAGCTCACACAGCCGCTCCAGCAGACCGGCAAAATCGATCTCCTCCTCCAGCCCTTTGCCGTAGGAGTTGACGTTCTGCCCCAGCAGGGTGATATCCCGGTAGCCCTCGGCGATGAGCTGGCGCGCCTCTTCCAGAATATGCCGGGGGCTGCGGCTGCGCTCACGGCCCCGCACATGGGGTACGATGCAGTAGGAGCAAAAGTTGTCGCAGCCGTACATGATGGGCAGCCACGCCTTATATTTGCCGTCGCGCCGCAGGGGCAGGTTTTCTACCACCGCCGTGCCGCCGCCCTCCAGCTCAAACACCCTGCCGCCCCCCGAGAGGCGCTCATAGAGCATCCGGGGCAGCAGGTGTATGGCGTTGGTGCCAAAGACGATATCCACATAAGGGAAGCTGTTTTTGATGCGGTCGGCCACCTTTTGCTGCTGCATCATGCAGCCGCAAAGGGCGATGACCATGCCGGGGTTGTTGCGCTTGTGCTGCTTGAGCGCCCCCACATTGCCATAGACCCTGTCCTGCGCGCTTTCGCGCACGGCGCAGGTGTTAAAGAGCACCAGATCGGCGTTTTCGGCCGAGTCGGTAAAGGCGTACCCCGCCCCCTGCAAAATGCCCTTGATGCGCTCGCCGTCGGCCACATTGGCCTGACAGCCATAGGAATGCACAAAGGCCAGCGGGCGGTGGATATAATCGTTTTGCAGCAGTTGGCTGAGCTTTTCGCCGTAGATGCGCTGCTGCTCCAATTGGGTAAAATCTATTTCAACTCTCGTTTTGTTTGACAACGTAAATCCCCCTGTGTGTGGGTAATATATGAAGGGCTGCTTGAATATGCAAAATACCGGTGGCTGTATCTTCAAACAGGCCGTGGATGAGCCCCGGGCCGCTGCCGCCGGACGGAACAAACCCGGCCCCGGCAAACGCCGCTAAAGCAACCGTTTTGTACCGGCGGGCGGGCTGTTGCCGCGCCGCGAAACCACTGTGCAGCCTGCCCGGCAACTTCTAATTATCATACCACTTTCATCCACTTTGTGCAAGAAAAATTGCCCCCTGCCCCACCGTCAGAAAAAACCGAAAAAAAGGACTTGTTGTAACAAAAGTTACTTTTTCTATTTACTTATGATGTAATAAGTGTTACAATGTAAAGCAATCATAAAACACTTTGCGGCATCTGAAAGCGAGGAAAATGATATGGCTGATTATAAACATAATTACGCGATTATTACCGACGGCAACTGTGACCTTACCCGGCAGCAGGCGCAGGAGCTTGATGTAGAGGTTCTGCCCATGCCCTTTATGGTGGATGGGGTGGATTACACCGGCGAGCGCGAAAACTCGATGGACCCCGACGAGTTTTACCAGCGGATGAGGGACGGCGCCACGGTGAAAACCACCCAGAAGTCGCCCCACGACTATAAGCAGGCCTTTCGTCCCCATCTGGAAGCGGGACGGCCGATTTTGAGCGTGAGCATGGCCTCCGCCCTGAGCGCCACCTACAACAGCTCGCTCATCGCCCGCGACGAGCTGCTGGAGGAGTTCCCCGACGCCACCATCATCTGCATCGACAGCGAGGTGGCCTCGATGGCGCTGGGGATGCTGGTGCAGCTTGTAGCCCAGCGGCGGGCGCAGGGCGAAAGCCTCCAGCGGGTGGCGGCCTTTGCCGAGGAGTTTAAAAAGCATATTTGCGTTTACCTGACGGTGAGCGACCTGAAATACCTCCACCGGGGCGGGCGGCTCTCTGGGGCCTCGGCCCTGATGGGCACCCTCATGAGCATCAAGCCCATCCTGCGCCTTACCGGCGAGGGGCGGCTGGTGGCCCACAGCAAGGTGCGGGGCCGCAAGCAGTCGCTGGATACGCTGGTGAAGATTGCCGCCGAGTCCTTCCGGAAGGAATATTGCGACACCGTCTATGTTTTGGGCTCGCACATCGACGACGAGCTGCAGGAGCTGGCCCGGCAGCTTAAAAAAAGCTGCGGCGCCGAAAAGGTGGAGCTGGCCACCGTGGGTTTTTCCATCGGCTGCCACACGGGGCCGGGGGTTGTGGGGGTGGCGTTCACCGCCCGCAGCAGAGATTAATACAGGCGCTCTCCCCCGTTATTCTGTTTCCTCCTATTTTTCATTCTCATATGCGAAAAGGACGCCTGCCCCTCGGGGTGTGCGTCCTTTTTGCATATGGTCAGGGCAGCCTAGCGCCGTTTCTCCAGCAGCTTTTTGAGGTACTGCCCGGTGTAAGAACCGGGCACCTTTGCCACCTGCTCAGGGGTGCCGCAGGCCACCACCTCGCCACCCTTGTCGCCGCCCTCCGGCCCAAGGTCGATGATATAGTCGGCGGTTTTTATCACATCGAGGTTATGCTCGATGACCACCACCGTGTTGCCGGTTTCAATCAGCCTTTGCAGCACCTCGATCAGCTTGTGAACGTCGGCAGCGTGCAGGCCGGTAGTGGGCTCGTCCAGAATATAGATGGTCTTGCCGGTGGGCCGCTTTGAAAGCTCGGTGGCAAGCTTCACCCGCTGCGCCTCACCCCCCGAAAGGGTGGTGGCGGGCTGCCCCACCTTGACATAGCCCAGACCCACGTCGTAGAGGGTTTCAAACCTGCGCCTGATTTTCGGCACGCTGCTGAAAAACTCCACCGCTTCTTCCACCGTCATCTCCAGCACGTCGTGTATCGTCTTGCCCTTGTACTTGACCTCCAGCGTTTCGCGGTTGTACCGCCTGCCCTTGCAAACCTCGCAGGGCACATAGATATCGGGCAGGAAGTGCATCTCTATTTTCAGGATGCCGTCGCCCTCGCAGGCTTCGCAGCGCCCGCCCTTTACGTTGAAGGAAAAGCGGCCGCCTGTGTAGCCCCGCATTTTGGCGTCGGTGGTTTGCGAGAAAAGCTGGCGGATATCGGTGAACACCCCGGTATAGGTGGCGGGGTTGGAGCGCGGGGTGCGCCCGATGGGCGACTGGTCGATTTCGATGACCTTATCCAGCTCCCCCATGCCTTCGACCGCCTTGTGCTTGCCCGGCTTTGCACGGGCGCCGTTGAGCTCGGCGGCGAGGCTCTTATACAGCACCTCGTTGACCAGCGAGCTTTTGCCCGAGCCGGAAACCCCGGTTACCGCCGTGAAGGTGCCCAGCGGGATTTTTACGTTCACATTTTTCAGGTTGTTTTCGGCGGCCCCCTGCACCGTCAGCCATTTGCCGTTGCCCGGCCTGCGCTTTTCCGGTATCGGGACATACTTGCGGCCGCTGAGGTAGAGGCCGGTTTGCGAGCCGGGGCAGGCCTTGACGTCCTCCACCGTGCCGGCGCAGACCACCTCGCCCCCGTGGATGCCCGCCCCGGGGCCGATATCCACGATATAGTCGGCCTCATACATGGTGTCCTCGTCATGCTCCACCACAATGACGGTGTTGCCCAAATCCCGCAGCCGCTTGAGGGTGGCAATCAGCCGGTCGTTATCCCGCTGGTGCAGGCCGATGCTGGGCTCGTCCAAGATGTAGAGTACCCCAACCAGCGACGAGCCGATTTGGGTCGCCAGCCGGATGCGCTGGCTCTCGCCGCCCGAAAGCGACCCCGACGCGCGGGAAAGAGTGAGGTACTCCAGCCCTACGTTTTTGAGGAAACCCAGGCGCTCCTTAATCTCCTTGAAAATCTGGGCGGCAATCATCTGCTCCCGCTGGGTCAGGGTGAGGCTTTCAAAGAACTCCAGCGCGGCAACCACCGAAAGCCGGGTCAGTTGACTGATATTCAGCCCCCCTACCGTCACCGACAGCGACTCCACCTTGAGCCGGTCGCCGTGGCACTGGGGGCACTCCACCGCGCTCATCCAGCTTGTAATTTCGTCCCGCATCCACTCGCTGCTGGTTTCGCGAAAGCGCCGTTCCAGGTTGTTGGCGACGCCCTCGAAATCGGTGTGATAGGCGCCGTTAAAGCTGTCGGATTCCCGCTTGACATACAGCTTATCCCCCTTGGTGCCGTAGAGCAGCAGGTCGATGACGTTGGGGGGCAGCTTGCCCACGGGGGCATCCAGCGAGAAGTTGTATTTTTCGGCCAGCGCCTCGAAGTACATCTGGGCGATGCCGCCCTCGGCATAGTACCAGCCGCTGGCCCGGATGGCCCCCTCCCGGATGGAAAGCTTGCGGTTGGGGATGACCAAATCGGGGTCAACCCGCAAAAAGGTACCCAACCCGGTGCATTTTTCGCAGGCCCCGAAGGGGTTGTTGAACGAGAACATACGGGGGGCCAGCTCGTCGATGCTGATGTCATGCTCGGGGCAGGAGTAGCTCTGGGAAAAGAGCATCTCCTCGCCGTCCACCACATCCACCAGCGCCAGATTGCCGGTGAGGGCGATGGCGGTTTCAATCGAATCCGCCAGCCGGGAGCGTATCTCCGGCTTGACTACCAGACGGTCGATGACCACCTCGATGCTGTGCTTTTTGTTTTTCTCCAGCTTGATATCCTCGGTTAGCTCGTACATATTGCCGTCTACCCGCACCCGCACATAGCCGGAGCGGCGGGCGGCGTCAAACTCCTTTTGGTGCTCGCCCTTGCGCTGGCGCACCACCGGAGCCATCACCTGTATGCGGGTGCCCTCAGGCAGGGCCAGCACCCTGTCCACCATCTGGTCCACCGTCTGCTGGCGAATCTCACGCCCGCAAACCGGGCAGTGGGGCACGCCGATGCGGGCGTAGAGCAGCCGCAGATAGTCGTAAATCTCGGTGACGGTGCCCACGGTGGAGCGCGGGTTTTTCGAGGTTGTCTTTTGGTCGATGGAGATAGCGGGAGAAAGCCCCTCGATGCTGTCCACATCGGGCTTTTCCATCTGGCCTAAAAACTGGCGGGCATAGGAGGAAAGGCTCTCCATATAGCGGCGCTGACCGTCGGCATAGATGGTGTCGAAGGCAAGCGAGGTTTTGCCGGAACCCGAAAGCCCGGTAAAAACCACCAGCTTTTCCCTTGGTATCTCAAGGTCAATGCTCTTCAGGTTGTTTTCTCTTGCGCCTTTTATAATAATTTTATCCTTTGCCAAACGATTGTCCCTCCAACGACTGTTGCTTTACACCCGATACACGGCCCGGCGGGCCGTGGGGCGCGTCTGCCCAATAGTATGAGATTATCACAAAAGAACATATGTTGTCAACCGGCACCGGCCCATAACCAAATAAAGGAGGGGTATAAAGCCGCCCCATCTGCCGGCAGAGGCACATAGCGAAGCCGGCGCTCAAAGAGCGCCGGCAGGCAGAGCTTATATTATGCCAGCCAGTAGCTGGAGCCGTCCTTTTCCCGCTGCAAAAAGCCATACATAATCAGGTATCTCCTGATGGTGGCATAATCGCCGTACACCGGCTGGATGATTTGGTTAATTTCCTTTTCGGTGTAGGTTTTACCCGGCTCAAATAGCTGAGCGATTTGGGATAGAATGACCACCTTTTTCTTTTCCTTGGCCGAAAACACCTTAAGCCTCAGGGGCTGCAGGCTTTCAAAGCAGCTTTCGAGGATGCGGGCTTTTTCCCCCTCGGTAATCACATACCGCTCGTCCAGATTGCGGGCGTTGTTGTGGATGGGGATAATGGTGTCGCTGCTCACGGCCTTCTGCCCAAATACCGCCTCAAACACCGCCAAATACAGCTTTGCCTGCTTGGCCTTTTCGCGAAAGGTGAACTTCTGGTGCCGGATGGTGGAGGCCGAAACCCCCAGCTTTTTTGCAATCCCGCCATCGCTCATATCCGAGGCAAAGAGGGTGAGCAGCTCCTTTTGGTTGTCGGTCAGGGTGTTGTATTTGCTGTCTGATGCCAAAAGCTGCGCCAGATTGCCGCCGTGCTCCGACTGGATATGCTTAGCCGCGGCCTGCTCGGGCAGGTAGAAACAGCCGTCTATCGCAAAAACCTGCCCCACCGCGAAGCCCCTGTTGCAGTAGTTGCAGATGTAGCTGTCGCTTTGGCTGTCAAACCAGTAGCCTTTTTCCAGCTCCTCTAAGGTCAGCTTGCCATAATCCATCTGTAACCACCTCTAATACAAGTTTTCACCCGCCAGCTTTTCGCCCCACAGCTCTTTGAGCACCTGAATATCGGCTTCAAACTCCTGCTGGGTCTGCACCGGGTCTTTTTCCAGCTCCTCCAGCACCTCAAAGACAAAGCCCTCGCCCTTTTGGGCGGTCCAGTCCTTTTGAATCTTAAGATGCAACCCGGAGCCTGTCATCTTTGTAAAATCAAAACGGTTTTTACTGCCCTGCAGATCGGTGGTGGCATCCAGCAGCAGCCTGTTGTTGACTGTATTTCTAATGGCAAACACCCCGCCGGTTATCGTTCGCTCTTTATATTGCAGTTTCAGTTCCTTTTTTGTTTTGTTTTCTCGCAAGGTAAATCCCCCTTTATCAGTAGATACATCATATATAAGTTTATCATATTTGTCAACACATCGCTAAAGCCGCTAGAGATATGGTAAATAGGCGACGGGATATTCCCCACTTTAGCCGCAAGGGTAATTCCCCATAAAAAAGCGGCGGGGGTTCCATTCCCGCCTGCCGCTTTGTTTCGGTTGATATACCCCGTCCCGCGAGGGCCGGGCTGTTGTTGAGAACGGCTGCCGCTAAAAGTCAAGCTCACAGAGCTGGCCGTAGTAAAAGGGGTTGATAGCGCCCTCCGGCTGGGCCGCAACCAGCAGGTCGTACAGCTTTTCGAGGCCGGGAGCCTGCACAATGCTGTAGGTTGTGCGGTCTATCCGCAGCAGCTCTTTGCTGAGGATATCCACCTCCACCTCCCGGCCACCGGGGTAGTGCAGCGTCAGGTCGTAGGTCTGCTTGAATTTTGGGTTGTACTCCTGAGGCGGAAGCAGCGCCCGCCTCACCTGAACCCCAACCAGCAGGCTGAGGATGTTTTGGATATCCTCGGCCTGTGCGACCTCAAGCTCCTTGGAGGAGTGGGCCGAAAAGAAAACCGACGAGGCGATTTTTTCGGGCGAACCCTCCTGATAATCCGAGAGCAGGCCGGTGAGGCGCATCGGCCTGAAATAGACCGACGACGCCGCCAGCAGCACCAGCAGCACTCCATAAAGCGCAAGCTTTCTTTTCTTTGTCATGGCAGACACCCCTTTATACACAGCCGCTTCGGCCTATTTGATGGTGACATACTCGGTGACCTTATCGGTAAAAACAATGCCGTCAAGGTGGTCAATCTCATGGCAGAGGCACACCGCCAGCGGCCCCTCGGCCTTGACAGTGACCGGCTCGCCCAGCTCATTGAGGGCGCGCACCACCACCCTGGCGGGCCGCTCGACCTTGCCCCACACGCCGGGGAAGCTCAGGCAGCCCTCGATTTCAACCTGCCGCCCGCTTTGCTCCACGATTTCGGGGTTGACCAGCTTTAGCAGCTCCTGACCCATATCGGCTACAATCAGGCGGCGCAAAACCCCCACCTGTGACGCCGCCAGCCCGCCGCCGTTGGGGGCGTGGTACATGGTTTCGGCCATATCATCCAATAGCTGGCGGATGCGGTCGTCCACCCGCTCCACCGGCTTGCACACCTTGCGCAGCGCCTCGTCCCCGCTGCGCCTGATTTCTCTAAGCGCCAAGGCTATACCTCCTTCGGCTGGAGTCTGCCCGCGACCTGCGCTGGCTGTGCTCAAACAGAAACACCTGCTCGATGGGCAGGCCGAACACCGTTGCGATATCATAGGCCAGCCAGATGGATGGCTCGTTTTTTTCGGTTTCGATGGCGTTGATGGCCTGCCGCGAGGCGCCCACCAGCTCGCCCAGCTGCTCCTGGGTCAGACCCATCTGCTCCCGCAGCTCTTTTACCTTGTTTTTCACTGAAAGCCTCCTCCAGTAATGTTAACCTTACTTTACAGTGTAGCAAAACCGCCGCCCGATGTCAACTTAACCTGATATATTGCAACAGAATAAAAATCCCCCGGCAAAGCCGGGGGTATTTCACATGCGGGCAAAGCCCTCTGTTCTTCGCATACACGTCAAACGTGTAATACGGTCTGCCAGTTGCGTAAAGCTTGTTACTTGCCGCCCGTAA
>JAEWWW010000016.1 GCA_023396215.1 Bacillota bacterium
GACCTGACCCCCGAGTTTACCCAGCTTACCGACGGCATGGGGGTGCTGGTCGAAAACGACGACCGCAAGGCATGCCTCTTTGTCGACCGGCTGTTGGGCAAGCAGCAGGTGGTGGTCAAGCCGCTGCCCCCCTTCCTGAGCCGGTACAACGTCAAGTCTTTGGGGCTCAACGGCTGCACCATTTTGGGGGATGGCAGCATCAGCATCATCCTGAGCGCCAAGAGCATCCTGCAGCTATATTAAGAAGGAGTGTCTGCTATGTCTGAAAATATGATGATTGCCACCGAAGACGATCTTTCTGGGCGCTTTCTCACCTATTACATCGGCAACGCTCTGTATGGCATCGAGCTGATGAACGTCACCGAGATTATCAGCGTGCAGCCCATCACCCGGGTGCCGGGCCTGCCCGCCTATGTACGGGGGGTCATCAACCTGCGCGGCAAGATTTTGCCGGTGGTGGACGCCCGCCTGAAGCTGAACAGCCCTCCCCGCGAGTACGACGCCTTTACCTGCATTGTGGTGCTTTCGGTCGGTGGCCTGCAGGTTGGCCTCATTGTTGACCGGGTGGACCAGGTGGTGACCTTTGACCCCTCGCAGCTAACCCGGCCGCAGGAGCTGGGGCACCGGTTTTTATCCTCGATTGCCGACTTAAGCGGTAAAACGGTACTGAATTTGGATTATGAGAAGCTGCTTGCCGAAACCTCGGCCTAGGATTTATTTGTAAAATCAGCGCGATTATCTGCTTTTGAATTTACAAACCGGTATGGGAAGCAGGCCTTGCCTGTGGTGCTCCCCCAATAATAAGCAGCATTTGAAAACCGCAGGACCGTTCTGTTTTCATCAGAAAGGCGCCCATGACATGGCCTGACGATACGGGCCTGGCTGTCGCGGGGCTCTGAGTACAGCAGAATGGGAATGCGTTTTCTTTTTAGAAATTTTCTGCAAGAAAGGGTATGTTATGATAAGCTTAACCGATCAGGAGTTTTTGACCCTTACCAGCTACATTAAGGAACGGTATGGCATTAACCTGACCAAGAAGCGGGTGCTGATAGAGGGCCGCCTCTCCAACATGCTGCGGGAGCGGGGCTTTGCCACCTTCGGTGAATATTTTAACATGGTGTTTAACGACGCCAGCGGCAGCGAGATAAAGAACCTGCTGAACAAGCTGACCACCAACCACACCTACTTTATGCGGGAGGTGGAACACTTTGAATATATGAAATCTCATATTCTGCCCCAGCTGGCCGCCAGCAGGGCCTCCAGCAGGGATCTGCGCATCTGGAGCGCGGGCTGCTCCACCGGGCAGGAGCCTTACAACATCGCCATGATTGTGGATGAGTTTTTCGGCAGCCAGAAGCACCTGTGGGATACCACCATTCTGGCCACCGACCTTTCGGTAAACGTGCTGGAAAAAGCCAAGCTGGGCATTTACCCGGCCGAAAGCCTGAACGAAGTGCCCCCCGACTGGACGGGCAGATATTTTATCAAAAGGCCGGACGGCACCGTTCAGGTGAATGAGAAAATCCGTCAGGAGGTTGTTTTTAAGCATTTTAACCTGATGGACCCCTTTGTGTATAAAAAGCCCTTTGACTTGATTTTCTGCCGCAATGTGATGATTTACTTTGACGCCCCCACCAAGGAGGCGCTGGTCAACAAGTTTTATCAGTCCACCGCCAAGGGTGGCTACCTGCTGATTGGGCATTCAGAGGTGCTCAACAAGGAAAGCTGCCGCTACCGCTATGTAAAACCAGCCATCTACCAGAAAGGGACCGAATAAAAATGAAAGCGAAAAGAAAAATCCGGGTGCTGATTGTGGATGATTCCATGCTGTTCAGAGAAACCCTCGCACGGGCTCTGGGTAGCGACCCGCACCTTGAAGTGATAGGTACCGCCGTCGATTCGGTGGACGCCATGGGCAAAATTGTGAGCCTGCACCCCGACGTGGTGACGCTGGATGTGGAGATGCCCAAGGTGAACGGCATCGATTTTCTGAAAAAGCTGATGCCGCAGCACCCCCTGCCGGTGGTGGTGGTCAGCTCGCTGCCCATCAACGCGTTGGACGCGCTGGAAGCCGGCGCGGTGGATTTTGTAAAGAAGCCTCAGGTGGAATCCCCCTCCGACCTCAACGCCTTTTTGGGTGAGCTGGCGATAAAAATCAAGATTGCCTCGGCCGCCCGCCTTGGACCAAAGCGGCTTGAGTCGCTCCGCCCGCTGGCGCCCGCTCCGGCGCTGGCGGCTGGCGTTCGCGAGCTTGACCGGGTGATTGCCATCGGCGCCTCCACCGGCGGCACCGAAGCGATTTTGACCGTGCTGCAGCAACTGCCCGAAAACTCCCCCGGCATTGTGGTGGTGCAGCATATGCCCGCGGGCTTCACCAAAATGTATGCCCAAAGGCTGGATAAAATCTGCGCCATGCGGGTGGTGGAGGCTGAACACAACATGCGTCTTGAGCGCGGCAGGGTGATTATCGCCGCGGGTGGGTTTCATCTGCGCCTCGCGAGGGATACGCAGGGCTACTATGTCAAGAGCCAGACCGGCGATAAGGTGAGCGGCCATTGCCCCTCGGTAGACGCCCTGTTTGACTCGGTGGCCGATGTGGCCGGAGATAAAGCCATTGGGGTTATCCTCACCGGCATGGGGGCCGATGGCTCCAAGGGCCTCCTCAACATGCGCCAAAAGGGCGCTTTCACCATCGGGCAGGATAAGGAAAGCTGCGTGGTGTACGGCATGCCCATGGTGGCCTTCAACATCGGCGCGGTGGCAAAGCAGCTCCCTCTCGACGCCATCAGCAGCCGGATTATCTGCCACCTGAACAACTCCTGCGGCAAATAGCCCCCCACCCCGATATGCTGACTTGAAAGAAGAGCGGTGAACCGCCGTTACGGCGAAACCGGCAAAAATATGACAGTGCAAGGCCTCCCTTCCCCCGGCTGCTTCGGCGGCCATGGGAAAGGGAGGCTCTCATTTTGGCTTGGTTTTTAACTGCCTTTAGTTAGCGGCCTGCTCAAACAGGCCCTCGTCCTCCAGCAGGATGATAAGCCCGTTGATGCTCTGGCTGCGGGCCACCCCCGCCACAAAGCTGCAGGGGTGTACCCTGTCCAGCACGGTGCGGTCGGCCATCTGCTCCAGCGGGTAGACGCCCTTGACCTTATCCACAATGATGCCCGCCGTGGTTTCGCCCTCCTGCAGGGTGATAACCATCTCGACCAAAGAATCCTTGTACATCTGCAATATCTGGTCCAGCAGCGCGGCAATTTCAACCGAGTACTCCTCGTTGACCTGCTCCACCGCCGCGAGGGCGGCCTTGCTGTCCGACCGCTCCAGCGCTTTTTGCACCGTGACCCCGGCGGCGTGAAAAGCCTTGTGGGGGCGGTCGATTTTTTGCAGCATCAGGGTGATTTCGTGGTTATCGGTGCTGAAGCTCTCCTTCCACTTGCCCAAAAGGCACTGGGCAGGGTCGGTGGTCAGGGTGAAGGGAGTCATGTCCCGGGCCGACTTTTCAAGTGCCTTGGCCCAGTTCTGATGCCCTTTTTTGATGTCACTGAACTGCTTAATCAGGGCAGCCTGCTCGTCCTTTATCAGCCCCGCACCAAACAACGCGCGCAAATCCACCAGCCGCACCCTGTTGCCCTGCCACTCGGTAGTGCCCCGGATATGGGGTTTTGTCGGCCTCACCCTGCTAACCTCGCCCAGCTTCGCGATGGAAACCACCCGCTGCGAATTTACCGCATAGGCCCGGCCCGCGACCTCAAAGACGATGTAGGGCAGGCGGTTTTGCGCTCCTTGCTCTTTGTTTTGTTCCATGGCAAAGACCATTCCTTTCACTTTCGTTTCGGCACAAGCAGACCATGAAAAGGAATGGTCTTTTTGTGCGTCAATCCGCGGTTCCCGCCGCAGGCGGGGAGCGATTGGCACATAACGGTTTCGCGTGATTTTTCACGCTAAACCATTCCTTTCACTTTCGTTTCGGCACAAGCAGACCATGAAAAGGAATGGTCTTTTTGTGCGTCAATCCGCGGTTTCCGCCGCAGGCGGGGAGCGATTGGCACATAACGGTTTCGCGTGATGTCGGGCAACCGCCCGTCTTTAATGATACCCCACCCTGATTTCGCCGTCGGCATGGAAGAAGGTACACTTGTTCATGGTGTCCTGAACGATGGTGGACGCATGACCGATGGTGATTTTGGTGGGCGGATAAATCTGGTTACAGGTCAGCTTACAGGCGGTTACACGCTCGATGGCTTCGTTGATTTCTTCCAACGTTTTGTTGAGCTGGCTGAGCTTGAGCATATTAATGGGTTTCTGCTTGCGCATCTGCGCCAGCAAGGTGCGGCGTTCTTCGTTCAGGGTGCCCGCCGATTCAAACCGCTCAAGATAGATAATATTATTAACGCTGTTTGACATCTCGGTTTTAATCTCGTCAATCTGCTTGATGGTTTCGGCCCGCTTTTTGATTATCTCGGGCGTTGCGCCCACCGTAATCGAGGTTGCGGTAAAGGAAGGCGCCCCCACCACCTTGGCTTCGATAGACTGCAGCACCGTGATGCTGCCGCCGATGATGGCCCCCCGCTTGCCGGTGACCACCAGCTTGTCGTTGCAGTATACGGTGGAGTTGATGATGGAGTCGGCGTAGATTGCGCCCCCGGCCTTGATGGTGCAGTTTTCAAGGTATTTGCTGCGCACCTCTTTTTTGGCATCCAGTATACCTTTTTTCATGCCGTTCATGCCGTTTACAATGGTGATGCTGCCCTCGGCGTAGATAGATGCGCCCTCCACCATCCCCTTGACGGTCACATCGCCCTTGGAGCGTATGATATAGCCCTCCAGCACGTCGCCCTTGACGATAACGTCGCCGGAAAAATCGATATTCCCCACCGAGTTATCCACGTTTTCCGGCACAATGAAGACCTGCTCCACATGAAAACGGTTGTCTGAAAACACAAGGTTGCCCTCGACGGCTGCGTAGAGCTGCAGGCCGTCCTCAGAGGGGCGGGTATTTCTGCCCTGAGGCAAAAACGCGTCTCTGCCCGGCCTGGCCCCTACGGAGTTGCCCAAAATGTTGGTGCCATCCACCGGCTGGGTGGGCTTGGTTATGGTACAAAGCAGATCGTCTGCCTTTACATTCCAAATCAGGTTGAGGTTTTTAAAGTCGATGGAACCGTCGTCCTTGGTGGTGAGCTTAAACTCGCGGGTGCGGGGGTACTCGTCATGCACCTGCCCGTTTTCACCGTCGATGGGAGGCACCCCGCGGGCCACCACCAGATAGGTGCCGTACAGTTTCTCCTGCACAATGCTATCCAGCACCTCGGTATCGATGCCGAAAACCACGTTTTTTTGGGCCAGCGCCTCGTTAATCTGCTGGCGGGTCACATCGGCTCCGCCGTTTTCGGGGGGATAAGCCACCATACCGGCCGACATCTTATCCGGTTCAATCACCAGTTCTATCTGGGCGTTCACCGGCTCGGGCGGTTGTTCCTCTTCCACGGCTTCTTCAGGGGCCGCTTCCTGGTCCTCGGCCATCTGCTCAGCATCGGTTTCGGGCAGCAGTTCTTCCGGCTCCAAGCCGTCCGCAGGCTGGAGCTGGCTGTCTATTTCCTCCGGCGCCGCCTGGTCCTGCTCGGCCGGGTATGTATCCTCCTGCTCGAGGCTCTCGGGGGCATTCTTCGCTCTTCCCAGCAGCCGCATCAAAAGGCTGTTTTCGCCTTTCCTTTTCTCATGATGGGCATCCTCATACAGAGGATCCCCGGAGCTGCCGGACTGTTGGTTGTTTGGTTTATTCTCTTTCATGCAGCTATCCTCCAGATATCATTCTGCTGATGCAGGCGTTGCTGTGTGCCGTCGGTAGGTCATGACGGCTGCCGTATCTGTATGGGTATGGGTGCGTCTGAGCCCCAAATCCGCAATGAAAAACAAAACACCCGGGATTTAAGCTGTCACATAGGGCAGGCTTGCCGATGCCGCGCTTGCGCAGAGATTGTCAGCCCCTGCCATGTAAAAAGCGTACGCTGTAACCATCGCAGAATGGCGCTACCAAACCCATTCGCCTTTGATGGCGGATTTGATAAGCATGGTGCCGTCCATCGTATTGAAATAAAGGGTTCTGCCGTAATTTTTCCCGGTATCCTCGGCGAGGATAGGGATAGAGAGCTTTTCCAACACCTCTTTCACCGCCACAATGTTGCGGGCGCCGATATTGGCGATAGAGGAGTTGGAAATGGCGGCAAACATCTGCGCGCCTCCGGCAATTTTTGCCTTGATGCGTACCTTATTTGCCCCCTTCATCTCCATCTGACGCACCAGTTCGACGGTGGCGGTATCTGCAAACTTGTGGGGACTGTGCCCTGCTGCGGAAAGCTGGCTGGAAGGCAGCATGATATGGGCCAGACCACCCACCTTGGTGATGGGGTCGTAAAGGCAGATACCCACGCAGGAACCCAAAGCATAGGTAACCAACACGTTGGGGGCAGAGGTAACGTTTAAATCAGAAATACCGACTGTGATTGATTGACTCATATATCAATTCCCAGATTTGCCATCATTTTTGCCAGTGATTCCGTGTCGGGAATCATCAGAATGTGACTAACCATCCTTTCATCGTCGCTGCTGAACTCGTCTTCAATGAAGATAATTTTATCGCTGATATTGGCATAGTGGATTGCGGGAACGCTGAGGATGGCCCCCACCATATCGATGCAGATATCAGGTACCGAGATGCCGATGTCCAGATTGGTTAAGGTAGAAACCGCGTTTACATAGGAGGCCGCCATGATGTTGGCCACCTCTTTCATGGCCGAGTACTCCATCTCGTCCACTTCGTAAAAGTCGTGCAGCGAGGTGCCTAGCAGGGAGTTGAGGGTCATATGGGCAAAGTCGCGCTGGAGCAGGAACATAATCATGCCGGAAAGGTCGTTTTGCAGCGAGAGCAACAGGCCTACTACCATGTTTTCGGGCCCGCCCAGAGCATCGGTTACCTGATTGTAGTCGAGTATTTTTATTTTGGGTACCGTGATGTTGACCGGCTTATCCAGCATGGTGGAAAGAGAGGTTGCGGCATTGCCCGAGCCGATGTTCCCTATCTCGCGCAGTACATCCATCTGTATGGGATTGAGGTCGCTAAAATTTTTGAGTGCCATGAAGCATCCTTCCTTATATGGTGTGTGTGGGCCCCGGCGGTGTGTTTTTGCCGGCTTCGCAACACGTTCTCCCCCGCTTCTGGCGGGGTTCAGAAGCAGAGCTGTGCTCCGCCCCTTTGGTTATTAGGCTAATCTATTAACGCAGGTTGTTGATGACCTGTTCGATTTCATCTGCGGTTTGCAGTATACGGGCGTTAATCTGGAAGGCCCGCTGGCTTTGGATGACGTCCACCATCTGCTGGCCCATATCCACCCCCGAGCGCTCAAGGGCACCCTGAACAAGCTCGTTGGGCAGCGCGTCGGCCCCGGCGCGGTCGGCCGACTGTGCCTCGCCGGAAATCACCGTTTCGAGGAAGCTGCCGCCGTCGGTGGGTATCAGCCCGTAGGGGTTGGAGAAGGTGTAAATGCCGATGCGCTCCTGTATGCCCTCTACATCCACCACGTTGCTGTTGCCGATAAAGCCAAGCTCAATCTGCCTGCCCCGCTCGTCCAAAACATAGCCGCCGTCCAAGGTGACAAGGTAGGCCCTGCCTCTTTCGGCGCTGACCGAAAAAGCGCCGTTGCGGGTGTATTCAAGCTGGTCGCCCCCACGGTCTACCGCGAAGAAGCCCTGCCCCACAATGGCAAAATCCATATCGTTGGCCGTTTGCTCCAGCGGGCCCTGACCAAAAATCAGGTCGGTGGCGGCAGAGCGCACCCCGTGCCCGGTCATGTGGTTGCCCTCCACCTTGGTATCCATGGCCGAATAAAGCAGGTCGCTGAAGCTGGATTTCAGCGGCTTGAAGCCGGTGGTGTTGACATTGGCCATGTTGTGGGCCAGCACATCCATATCCTGCTGATAGGTCATCATACCTGAAACAGCGGTGTAAAATGCAATATTCATCGGTAAAGCCTCCTTATTGCGCTAACCGGAGCCGTTACAGGCTGGCTATGCGGTTGACCGTTTTTTCGTTGAGCTGGTCGATGCTTTTGAGCATACTGCTGCATGCCTGAAAGGTGCGCTGTGCCTCGATGGCAAGCGCCATCTCCTCGTTCAGGTTGGCGTTGGAGCGCTCGACCACGTTTTGAAGAACCTGCACGCCATAGCCGTTGGTGGGGGTGGTTTCGGCATTGGGGTCGACAAACATGCCGTTGGCGTACTTTTCAAGCTGGGCGTAGTCGTTGGGCTGGGCGATTAGCAGGGTGTCTATCCTGCGGCGGCGGCCGTCGTAGAGAACCACCTCGGCGCTGACGGTGAAGTTGGAGGAGTTGTCCAGAAAGATGTCGCCATCCTGCCCCTGTACCCTGCCCGCGCCCCGCAGTACCAGATAGCCCTCATCGTCCAGGTCGAAGTTGCCGTTGCGGGTCAGGTACTGCTGGTTTTCGCTCTGTACCACAAAGAAGCCCTCGCCTGCAACGGCCATATCGAAGGGCCGGTTGGTGGTTTCTAAAAAGCCGGGGTCAAAGCTGGTGGGCACGTCCTCCACAATGCGGATGGGGTTGCCCGAGCCGATGACCGTGTTTTGGCCCTGCTCGATTCTGGTGAGCAGCGCCTGCTCAAAGGTGGAGCTGACCACCCGCTCGGTTTTAAAGCCCGGGGTTTTGATATTGGCCATATTGTTGGATAAAACGTTGAGCACCCGCTGCTGAATCAGCATACCCGAAGCCGCGGTATAAAATCCTGTTAACATCGCTGTCACCCTCTCATATAGCTTTCCATTTTATTTTTCAGCTTGAGTATCGCCTTTGAATGTATCTGGCAGATGCGGGATTCGCTGACCCCCAGCACCTGTGAAATGTGGTTGAACTTGAGATGCTCATAGTAGTAGAGCGAAACCACCAGCCGTTCCCGTTCGGTGAGGTTGTCGATGGCCTCCATCAGGGTCGCCTTCAGCTCCTGCTTGAAGATGCTCTGCTCGGGCATCGACTCTTCGTCGTAGAGGCTATCCAGCGAGGGGCCGGTTTGCACCGTGTTTTGGATGATGCCTTCAAAGGAGAGCATCACCGAGTTGGAAATCTCGCTGTAATGCTTGTTGAGGGCGTCCTCGCTGATTTCGAGGTAGTCGGCCAGCTCACGGTTGGTGGGCTCCCGCATCAGCTGATTGGAAAGCTGGTCCTGCGCCGCGGCGATATCCTTGGCGGTTTTGCGCACCCGGCGGGGCAGCCAGTCCTGCTTGCGGACAAAATCGATGACCGCGCCCCGTATGCGCATAAAGGCGTAGGATTCAAACTTGACCCCCTTGGCCGGGTCAAACCGCTCGATGCAGTCGATGAGGGTCAGGATGCCCTGGTTGACAATATCCTCAAGCTGGGCGTAGTTGGAGGAGATGCCCCGCATCTGCATGGCAACGGTTTTGGCGATATAGCTGTAGTGAAGCACCAGTTGGTTGCGCAGCTCGATGTTGTTGGTTTTTCGGTATTCCTCCAACAGCGCGGAGGGTTCTTCGAGTATGACCTGTTCTTCGGTTGCCAGCATGCCGCAAGCCTCCTTTCCGCTATTTTCGGTAGAATTTGCCAAGAGTTTGGCGTTTTCGGAACGCCCCTAGATGGCGATGTTGCCCAGCGCCTGTATCTGAATGTTGGAGTCTATCTCGTTAAAGGAAAGCACCACAATGTTGGGGTAAAACTGGTCCACCAGCTTTTTGAAGTAGACCCGCACAATGGGCGAGGTCAGTATGATGGGCACCTGCACCAAATCCTTGATTTTGTTGACCTCGTTGGTGGTGGAGGTGATGATGCTCTGGATGGTCTGGGGGTCAAGCGCCAGATAGGAGCCGGTATCCATCTTTTTGACGGCGCCCATGATGAGGTTTTCCACGTTGGCCTCCAGGCTGACCACCTTAAGCTGGCCCGCCTCGGCAAAGCGGTGGGAGATGGTGCGTTTGAGCGACTGGCGCACATACTCGGTGAGCATGTCGGTATCCTTGACGGTGGCGCCAAAGTCGCTGAGGGTTTCGATGATGGTTTCCACGTCCCGGATGGGGATGCCCTCACGCAGCAGGTTTGCCAGCACCTTCTGCAAATCCCGGATGGCGATGACCCCGGGGATGGTGTCGCCTACGATGTTTGGGTTGGTCTTTTTGAGGTTTTCGAGGATGTTGTTGACCTCCTGCCGACTGAGAAGCTCGTGGGCATGGGCCTTGATGACCTCGGAAAGGTGGGTGATAATCACCGAGGTGGGGTCGATGAGGGTGTAGCCCGCCAGCTCGGCCTTGACCTTTTTGTCCTCGCCAATCCACTTGGCGGGGATACCGAAGGCCGGCTCGATGGTATCGATGCCGTCCACCGGCTGGGCCACGTCGCCGGGGGCGAGGGCCAGATAGTGGTCGACCAGCACGTCCCCTTTTGCCACCGCCTCGCCCTTGAGCTTGATGAGGTACTGGTTGGGGTTGAGCTGCCCGCTATCCTTGAGGCGGACGGAGGGGATGACCATGCCCATTTCGGTGGCAAACTGCTTGCGGAACATGACCACACGGTCTACAAAGCTGCCGCCGCTGCCTTCATCCACCAAGGGGATAAGGCTGTATCCAAATTCCATCTCAATCTGCTCAACGCTGAGCAGACCGTAGACGTTGTCGATGTTTTTGTAGTAAGAGGCCTCGCTGGCAATCTCCTCGATGGGAGCAAGCTCCTGTGCACCGGCCAGCGCCGCCCTTGCGCTGTTCTCCAGCATAACGCCAAGGCCAATCATACCGGCCGCGACAAGGGCAATCTGTATCTTGGGGAAGCCGGGGATGAGCAGCAGCGACGCCATGGCGGCGCCCGCCATAATCAGTACCTTGGGCTGAGAGGAAAACTGCTTGGTAACGTCCTCGTTGAGGTTGCTTTCAGAGGCGGAGCGGGTCACAATCATACCGGTGGCCACCGAAATGAGCAGCGCCGGCATCTGGGATATCAGGCCGTCGCCGATGGTGGCGGTGGCATAGACGGAAATAATCTGCCCAAAGGTGCCCACCTGATTGATGAAGCCCATGATGATGCCGCCGATGAGGTCGATAAACACAATGACAATCGAAACGATGGCATCGCCCTTGACAAACTTGGAGGCCCCATCCATCGAACCGAAGAAGTCGGCCTCCCGCTGGATCTTGCCGCGGCGCTCGCGGGCCTGCTGTTCGTCGATAAGGCCGGAGCTGAGGTCGGCATCGATGGCCATCTGCTTGCCGGGCATGGCGTCCAGCGTAAAGCGGGCGGAAACCTCGGCCACGCGCTCGGAGCCCTTGGTGATAACGACAAACTGCACAATGACGATGATGAGGAAGAGCACCAGACCCACCACCACGTTGCCCCGCACCACAAACTCGCCGAAGGTTTTAATCACCTGCCCGGCGTTGCCGTTTTCCAGCAGGATAAGGCGGGTGGAGGAGAGGCTAAGGGCCATACGAAAGAGGGTGGTTATCAGCAAAAGGGAGGGAAAGATGGAGAACTCGAGGGCTTCTTTTATGTAAAGGGTGGTTAGCAGAATGACAAATGCCAGCGTGAGATTGAGTATAAACATCAAATCCAGCAGCCCGGGGGACAGCGGTATGATGATTAGCAATATAATCAGTATTACAAATACTGAAACCATGTTGTTAAAACTCTTCACGCTATTTCAATTCCTTTTTCTTTAGGCTATATACGAATGCCAGGACCTCGGCCACCGGCTGATAGAACTGGTCGGGGATTTCGCGGTCAAGCTCCACCGTTTCATAGAGGCCGCGGGCAAGGGGCCTGTTTTCGGTGATGACAACCCCATGCTCCTCCGCCGTTTTGATGATGCGCAGGGCCATGTGGTCGGCGCCCTTGGCCACCACCACCGGCGCGCGATTTTTCTCGGCGTCGTACTTGATGGCAACGGCAAAGTGGGTGGGGTTTCGGATAACCACGTCGGCTGTGGGAACGCTCTGCATCATGCGGCTCATGGCCTGCTGGCGCTGGCGTTCCTTGATTTTGGCCTTGACCTGCGGGTCGCCTTCGGTCATCTTATACTCTTCTTTGATATCCTGCTTGCTCATGCGCAGGCTCTTTTCATACTCCCACCACTGGTACACATAGTCCAGAATGGCCAGCACCACAAAGAGGTAGGCGATGGTGGTCACCACCGACATAATCCCCTCGCCCAGAATGGGCAGTGCCTGCTGGGGTTCCATATCCATCAGGCGGGGCATCTGGGGCAGGCGTTTTAGCATGGTGGTGTAGATGATGTAGCCCAGCACCGCGATTTTGATAATCGCCTTGGTGAGCTCCACCACCGAGCGCAGCGAGAACATCTTCTTGAAGCCCTCGAGTGGGTTGATGCGGTTAAACTTGAAAGCCATTGCCTTGCTGCTGACAAGGAAGCGGGTCTGCACGCCGCTTACGGCGACAGCGACCGCCCCGCCCACCACCAGCAGCGGCAGCGCCGTGGTTGCAAAAACCAGCAGCCCATCGGTGAGGTAACGCTGCACCAGCGGGGAATCCACCCGGTCGGTGGTGGCCATCAGGCCAAAAAAGGTGCGGATGCAGTTTTGTATCGAGACGAGAAAATAGGGCGCAAGCCACTTAAAAGAGTAGAACATGACCAGCAGCGAGGCGACAATCACCATTTCCTTGCTTTGAAAGACGTTGCCTTTCTTTCGTTCGTCCCGCTTTCGTTTGGGGGTTGCTTTTTCGGTTCTTTCACCTGCCAACATGCATCCCCCCTTTGCAGGCAGTTCGTTGGTTTGGCCGTAGCGCCTATGCTACGGCGGCATAAAGGGCGCGCTGTATATTTTCAAACATGGCAGCCATGTAGTTATCGATGAAAGAGCCCACCGGATGTGCGAAAAGCAGAAGCAGGAGGATACCCAGCGCCAGCTTCATCTGAATGTTGATGACAAAAACATGGATTTGGGGTATCAGCTTCATGAGGATGCCCATCGACATTTCGAGGGTGAAGGAAGCTACAATAAAGGGCAGCCCCAGACGAAAGGCCAGTGAAAACACCGAGGCAAACAGGTTGATGAGAAAGCCGCCCACCTCGGGGGTGAGGCCCGCCGCCCCCACCGGCACCACCATATAGGAGGAAGCAAACAGCTTGATAAGCAGCAGGTGGCTGTCGGTCACAAAGATGTAGAGGATGAGGAAGACGCCCAGCAGGTTGCCGGTTACCGACATCTGGATGCTGGTGGCGGGGTCAAAGACCTTTGCCATCGAAAGGCCCATCTGCATATCCAGCATATCGCCCACGAAAAAGAGCATGTAGTAAAAAAACTGAAAGACGATGCCGCACAGCGCCCCCACAAAAAGCTCCTTGTAGATGGAGAAGATGACCTCGATATCCGAAAGGGCCGCCACCGGGGCCTGCGGGAGGGTGGGGCTGATAAGGAGGGTGAGGGCCAGTATCAGGCCCATGCGCACCTGATTTGGCACATTGCGCCGCGCAAACAGCGGGTTAAGCAGTATCATGCCGCTCATGCGGGCAAAGACCAGCAGAAAAACGGTGAAGTAGTTGAAGGAAAGGTTCATGGCCGCCGCCTCACAGATTGGCCATCAAGGCGAACAGACGCTGCATAAAGTCTGAAAGCATGGCAATCATCCAGGAGCCGAAGGCCAGCAGTATGACCGATATGGCCAAAACCTTTGGCACAAAGGTGAGGGTTTGTTCGTGAATCTGGGTTGCCGCCTGGAAGATAGCCACCACAAGGCCAATGACAATACTGACGGCCAAAATCGGCCCTGCAATTTTGAAGGCTACCAGCAGCGCTTCTTTTAAAATTTCCATCATCTGGCCTTCTGTCACAGTGGTCTATCCCCCTTTCGCGGTATGTATATTGGGCGTCAGGCTATCGGAAGCTTTGCGCCAGATTGCCCAGCAGCAGGCTCCAGCCGTCCACCAGAACGAACATCATAATTTTGAAGGGCAGCGCAATCATCGAGGGCGGCAGCATGACCATACCCATGGACATGAGGGTGCTTGCCACAATCATATCGATGATAAGGAATGGGATGAACAGCAGAAAGCCCATGGTGAAGGCCCGCTTCAGCTCGCTGGTGATAAAGGAGGGTATCACCACATCCAGCCCCAGCTCCATAAGCTGCTCCTGGGTTTGCAGCGAGGTTTCGGGCGGAGTGTCGGGGTGGGCAATCGAGAGAAAGAGGCTTAAATCCTTCTTATGGGTCTGCTTGAGCATAAAGGTCTTGATGGGTACCACCGCGGCATCCATCGCCTCCTTTTGGGTCATCAGCCCATCTTTGTAGGGCTGGTAGGCGGCGGTGTTGACCTCGGTAATCACCGGCGACATGATGAACAGCGTCAGCGCCAGCGCAAGGCCGATGAGTATCTGGTTTGGGGGCGACTGCTGGGTGCCCATGGCGTTTCGCAAAAACGAAAGCACAATGATAATGCGGGTGAAGCTGGTGGTCATCAGCAGTATCGAGGGCAGCAGCGCCAACTGCAAAAGCAGAAACAGGACCTCCAGCGTACCCAGAGAGCCTTCTGCGTCTTCGGCTGTGGTGAGGTCGATGGAGATGGCCGGCGAGGATGCCTGAGCCGTGAGGCTGAGGAGCACCCCGCCGATGAGGATGCAGGACAGCAGTGAGGCTATAAAAAGCAGCAGTTGCTTTTTAAGCTTTGCTTTTGCGGTGCGGGTGCGGGTCATCTGCTGCCGTCCTCCTTTTTGCTCCCACGGCCCCCCCAGCCCTGCTTAAGGGTATCGCGCAGCAGACTGGAGAAATCCGGCGGGCTGCCGGTGGGCTGGATATTTAAATCCTGAGGGTTTTCGATATCGCAAAGCTTGGTCATGCCGTGGGCGGTCATGCCCACCAGCATGGTTTTGTCGGCCACCTGCACAATCATCAGGGCTTTATCCTGCCCGACAAACACGCGGTCGAGTATCTTTACCATGCCGGTGCTGCCCTGCATCGAAAAGCGTTTGCCCATCCAGCGGGTGGCAAAGTAGGTTAAAACCAGTACCGCCACCAGCATGAGCAGCGAAAAAGCAACCGACAAAAAATCGCCGAGGCTGTTCATGGGCAACCCCCTCCTGTATAGCAATAAGCGGCACCGTTATGCCAGTACCTTGTTGACCGTCTGCAAAAAGCGGTCGGGCTTAAAGGGCTTGACGATGAAGTCCAGCGCGCCGAAGCGGATGGCCTCCACCACCATTGACTCCTGCCCCATGGCCGAGCACATGATGACCTTTGCGTCGCCGTCAAAGGCGCGGATAGCCTGCAGCGCCTGAATGCCGTTGAGGTTGGGCATGGTGATATCCATAATTACAAGGTCGGGGCTCTCTTTCTGGTACTGCTCAACAGCCTTTGCGCCGTCCTCGGCCTCCAACAGGTTGGTGTAGCCGTTTTTGGAAAGGCTGTCCTTAATCATCATACGCATGAACGCCGCATCATCTACTATCAAAATCTTTTTTTCCATATAAATTCTCCTTTTTTCTTAGGGCAATCAACCTGCCGCTTAATTGCTGTTGCCTATCGATTTGATTAAGTCTTTTGTTCCCATGATTTCTGTGACACGAACGCCGAAGCTGTCATCGATGACCACTACGTCACCCCTTGCGATAAGCTGGCCGTTGACCACGATATCGACCGGTGCGCCTGCCTGTTTTTCAAGCTCGAGCACAGTGCCCTGCGTGAACTCCATGATATCCTTAATCTTCTTTTTGGTTTTGCCAATCTCTACCGAAACGCTCAGCGGCACGTTCAAAATCAAATCCATATTGCCGCCGGTTGAGGTTGCGCCGGGCGCCGGGCCCTGATTGGAAAAGTCGGGGAACTGCACCTGCTGGACGCCCACCGCCTGCTTGATGATATCCGGCTGGCCCGGCGCACCGTTTGGCTGCGCAGGCTGCTGGGGATAGCCATAGGGCTGGGGCGGGTACCCATAAGGGGGATAACCCGGCACCGGCGGATAACCGGCAGCGCCGTAAGGGGGATATCCGTAAGGCGGCTGTGCGCCGTAGGGAGGTTGCGCCCCATAAGGCGGCATCCCGCTCTGGGAAGGCTGAGGGGGCTGGGCGGCAGGCTGCTGCTCCCATTGCAGGCCGGCAGGCAGAGGGCCGCCGGGGGGCGGGGTCTGCTGCTGCGGAGCCGCCGGGCTTTCGGCAGGCGGCGCCGCCGGTTCGGGGGTCATGTGCCCAAGAGATTTATCCGCCATAAACTGGCTGACAATCATCTTGGCCAAATCCACCGACATAACGCTCATAAACTCGCTGTTGATGTCGTTGCCGATGCTGAGGTCAAACACCACCGTGAGAATCTGGCCGTTTTGATCTGCCCCGACCGCATCTTTGAAGGTATAGTTTTCATTGAGTATGCCGGTGGTGGGGGTGGATATATTGATAGACTTGCCCAAAAACTCGGACAGAGCGGTGGCCGAAGCGCCCATCATCTGGTTCATTACCTCACCGGCAGCGCTCATACTCAGCTCGTCAAAGACAAAGTCTTCGCTGGGGGGGCCTTCAATGCCCATGAGCTGGTTGAGTATCATCTGCATATCGCTCTGCCTGAAAACCATGACGTTGGAGCCGGTGATGCCCGCAATGTAGGTGATTTTTACAATCATTGCCGGTTCAAGAGAGCGGTAATTGATGTGTTCAATATCCTGAACCGATACCTTGGGCGTTGTAATGATAACCTGCTTATCCAGCATCGATGATACCGCGGTAGCGGCGGCGCCCATGCTGATATTGAGTACCTCGCCGATGGCATCAGTTTCAATTGGGGATAGTGTTACATTACTCACTGATTGAGCCACCTCCTGTTTTTGTTCTATATTCATAGAACCACCTCTCTTTTCTGTCTGCTGGGGATATCTATCAGATACACCTATATCAGTTCATTGATTTTTACTGCCTTCCGCAGCCGGGTTTCACCCAGCTTGGCTTTAAACCACGGTGTATTATTAACATTGATACTGATATCGTTGTTCACATTTTTGTTCAGCGCAATGACGTCGTTCACCTGCAGCTCTAAAACGTCGTGGAGCTCAAGCTGCAGCTCGTCCAGCACCGCCTTCAGCTCCAGCTCGGAATTCACCAGCGACCCAAGGATGGCCTGCTTGCGAACCGCTTCGCGCTGGGCGTCCAGCTTTTTGCTGGACTTGATGTATTTGGAGCTGAAATTGCCTATCATCTCTTCCAGGTTCAGCGCCGGAATACAGATGTTCAGGTTGCCTGTGAGGTTGCGGATTTTAATGCCCAGCACCACGATTACCACGATATCGTCGGGCGAGAGCACCTGCACCAGCCGGGGGTTGGTTTCGATGCTTTGCAGCTCGGTAACCACCTCGATGTGGGCGTTCCACGCATCCTGTATGAAGCCGTTAAACTTGTGAAAAACGTTTTCCAGTATGGCGACTTCGATATCGGTAAAGGCGCGGTCGAGGTTGTAGCCCTCGCCTGTGCCACCCAGAAAGCGGTCTATCATGAAAAAGGAAATCGAGGTGGAAAGGTCCATCACCAGTGTGGCTTCGTCGTAATTGCTGTTGGTCGGCCGCAGCTCGATGAGGCCTATCAGCGCGTTATCGGGCAGGGCGTTGCTATATTCGTAGTAACGCTGCTCCTCTATCTGCACTACGCTGACCTCACAGAACATACGCAGCACGCCCGACAGATAGGAGGAGATTGCCCGCGACAGGTTTTCATGAAGGCTATCCATGGTGCGCAGCTGCTCTTTTGTAAACTTCTTGGGCGAACGAAAGTCATAGTCCCTGATTTTTCTATCTGACTTTGTTACGGTTAAAGCCTCAACTTCTCCGGAATTGAGCCCTTTGAGCAGCGCGTCTATTTGATTTTGTGACAATATTTCCGGCATATCTCAATTCCTCTCTCTGCATTATCCTCGATACCGATTGGCGCCGCCGTCAGGGCGTATAGGGTGAAACGTTTTCATACACCTGCCCGCCGCTGCCCGAGGGGGCCACGCTTTCGGGTGTCGGAGGCACCAGCACCTCCGGGCGGTTGTCGCCGTCGGGGTAAAGGTCGATATCAAAGCTGCCCAGAAGCAGGTTGTAAAGGTCGTCCATCCCGTCGGTATCGATTTTGTTGCTTAAAATCATCATATCCACCCGCCGGTTTTGTTCGCGGCCCTCGGGGGTATCGTTGTCGGCCACCGGGTAGTTTTTGCCGTAGCCGATGGCAATCAGCTTTTTGGGCTCCAGCCTTTTGATATCTTCAAAATACATCAGCACGCTGTTGGCGCGGTCGGTGGAGAGGGTGCGGTCGGATACCTGATAGTTTTCCACCCCGGGTATCGCCGCCGTGTGACCGTTGATGCGTACGCTGAGCACCTGGCTTTCTACGCTTTTGAAGCAGTCGCCCAAAAAGTCGAGCACGTCATGGCTGGAGGTTTTTAGCACCGCGCTGTCGGGGTTAAAGAAGATATTATCCTTAAAGCGAATAAAAACGCTGTTCTCCCCTTTTTGAAGCTCCACCGAGCCTTCCATATTATTGCGCTCGATATAGGCCTTAATATAGCGGTAAAGCTCCTCAAAGTCGATGGGGAGGTCTTCCTCCGCCGGGGCTGTTTCATCATCAGGAGCCAAAGACTCGTTGCCCGCGTTTTCTGCAATCTCGTTTCCCTCGCCCTCGGGGATCAGCACAATTTGGGAGGTATCGTTCCCCCTGCTTGCAAAGGCCTTTACCAACAGCTGCCATTTTTCAGCATCCACCGAGGACATGGTGAACAGCAGCACAAAAAAGCAGAGCAGCAGCGTTACCAGGTCGGCGTAGGTGTTCATCCATGCGTTGCTGTCCACGCCCCCGCCGGACGATTTTCTTCTTTTCATTCTTTATCGCCTGCCCTTCATTCGCTCTGCCATTTATCTGCCCTTGCCCCGCTTTCCGGCCGGCTGGGCGTCGCCCTCCTGCGCTGTGTCCTCCGCCGGTTTCGGCTTCTTGTACCTGGGCAGCAGCTGGGTCAGCTTTTCTTCGATAAAGCGGGGGTTTTCGCCCGCCTGTATCGACTGCACGCCCTCGCAGACAATCATCTTGCAGAGCATCTCTTCTTCGTGGCGGATTTTCAGCTTGCTGGCAACCGGGATGAAAAACAGATTGGCCAGCATGGTGCCGTAAAAGGTAGTCACCAGCGCAACCGACATGGCGGGGCCGATGGCGTTGGGGTCATCCATTTTGACCAGCATTTTAATCAGGCCGATGAGGGTACCAATCATACCGAAGGCGGGGCCAAAGGCAGCGCCTTTCTCATAAAAGGAGATGTCCTGATTGTGGCGGTCGTCCAGATAATCAATCTCGGCCTCCAGCAGCTCCTTGACCTTTTCGGGCTCCACCGAGTCTACCACCAGCATCAGGCTGCCCTTTAAAAAGGCGTCGCTTTGGCTGGAGTTCAGCTTATCCTCCAGTGAAAGCAGCCCCTTCATGCGGGCCTCCTTGGCATAGTCAACAATCTCCTGAATGTAGGCAAAAGCGTCGTACTTGGGCGGGAGCAGCACAACCTTAAGGTGCTTGAGTATCTTGGTGAAGGTGTTGAGAGGGTAGGCAATCATCAGCCCGCAGAAGGTGCCGCCGATGGTGATAAATATACTGGAAAGGTCGTAAAAGTTCTTTAGGTTTTCAAAGCTGATGCCGTCCGGTGAGTATGTAATACCGAATGCAACCAGGGAGAAGCCCAGCACCCAGCCCAACAATGACATAATATCCATGGTTATTCTCACAATCCTTTGCTTCATAATATCCGCACGGCAGTCAGCTTGCAGCGGGCCCTGCCCTGCGAACGTTGGGCCGCAGCGCCGCGTACCCCGGTTTTACCAGGCTTAAGGCAGTCTGCCCGGCGGTGAACCCTCGCTATGGCTTATGCGGCGCTGCCCCGGGGCTGCGGGTGGTATATCTGCCGGCTTTGCACAGCGTTCAGGGGTTGATATAAGCCTGAAAAATCTGCTGCTTATAGGCTTTGGTTTTATCAAGAACTTCTTGCATGCGCTCTTTGACAATATAGAGGTTGCCGTTGGTCAGCGTGATGGTTGTGTCGGGGTTTTCGGTGATGGTTTCAATCAGGTCACAGTTCATCACGAAGGAAACGCCGTTGAGTTTTGTTAAAACGATCATATAGGCCTCCATGTCAAAAGTGGATGTTTTGTGTTCTGCTGCCACAGGCAACGAGCCTGCCGCTCATGGCCTGTGGCAGCGGCACACACCGTGCCGCCGGGCCGATACTTTTCGGCCTGATGCTATGAAACTACCGTTTGAGGTTTACCAGCTCGTTGAGCATTTCATCCGAAACGGTAATCAGCCTTGAGTTGGCCTGAAAACCTCTTTGGGTAACAATCATGTCGGAAAACTCTTTGGCCAGGTCGACGTTGGACATTTCCAGCGAGCCGGCCGCCAGCGCGCCCGAACCGGAGGTGCCGGGGGTTGCAAACTGGGCGCTGCCCGAGTTGGCGGTGGAGCTGAAGTAGGTGTTGCCCTCCTGCGCAAGACCCTGCGGGTTCTCGAAGGTGACAAGGTCGATGCGGCCCAACTGCAGCCTGCCGTGTACGGGGTGAATGCCCTCGATGACGCCGTCTGCGCCGATGCCGATGCTGGAGAGGTCGGCGACCGTCTGTGCGCCGCCGGTGGTGCCGCCCGCCAGCTTGATGGCCTTGGTGGAAAGCCCCAGCGCCTTGGAGGGGATGGCGGGGGTGACGTTGATGGCGGAACCAAGTGCGTTAAAGGCAGCGCCGCCGGTGGGAGTCGTACCGCCTTGCTCGGCAGTATACGCATTGTTCATTGCGGTAAAGCCGGGATGGCTCATCTGGATATAGTCGCCTGCCGCGCTTTTCAGCACCACCGAGCCGGCGGATGCGTCATCGGCAGTTACATAGCCGGTGTAGCTGACGCTGTCGATAACGGCAGTGATATTCCATCTGTGGGGGGTTGTGGTATCTTCATAGGTTGCGCTGAAGTTAGCGGCCCCCTCGCCGGTAAAGCTGGTGCTGGTGGTCTGGAACTGCATACCGCCATAGATACCGGTGGCAGAAATGCCGGTCATGGTGCCGGGTTTGGTGGAAAAGTCTTTGCTGGTAATCTCGGCGCCGGTGAGCCCTGCGGGGATGGGAGGCGTCGCGGCCGGGTCGCCTGCCGGGAAGATATTCGCGGTATCGGCAGAGATGGTGAAATCGCCCGCCGGATGGGCCACGCCGCCGTTGGCCTCGGTGATTGCGGCGTTGACGGCGGTGTTGAGGGCCGCAAGGTCGTTAAAGCGGTGGGTGGGATTGAGGCGGATGGTGATACCCGAGGTGGTAATATCCGCTTTGGCCGCCAAGCCGCTGGGGATGGTGGAGTCGGAAACAAAGTTGAAGGTGATGTTGCCGTCCTTGGTGTTGTTGGCGGCGGTGATGGTGTAGCCCACGCCGTTGATGCTTTCGGTGACGCTGGCGGGGGTGGG
>JAEWWW010000032.1 GCA_023396215.1 Bacillota bacterium
ACCCGTGTGGTGGGTGCTTTTCCTGACGGCAACTCTGCCCTTATGCTGGTCTGTGCCAGATTACGGCATGTTGCTGGCACCCAGTGGGGCAACAAGAAGTACATGAACATGAAGCACCTGGATGCGACCATGTGTATGACTAACGGTCTTGTCTAACATTAGAAAGTAAGATAAACTAATGTTGGAGGAGATTAAAATGGCAGGGAAAATAGTGGAAAAAGACGCGGGGACAAAGGTGGCCCGACAGCGGTTAAGCGTACTGGAGATGGCCGAAACGCTGGGGAACATCTCGGAAGCATGCCGTCGCGGTGGCATGGACAGAACAAGCTTCTATGAATGGAAACGGCGTTTTCAGACTCACGGGCTGGAAAGTCTCAAGGATATGCCGCCCATTCCAAAGTCACAGCCCAACCAGACAACACCGGAGACCGAGGCAGCCATTCTGGAATGCAGCCTGGCGCATCCGTCATGGGGCTGCGTAAAGCTGTCAGACTTTCTGAAACTACAGGGGATATCCGTCAGTTCCCCTACCGTTCAAAAAATCCTAATTCGAAATGACATGGCCAGCGTTTACGACCGGTGGCTCAAGGTGGAGGAGCGCCATCTGGAGACCGGCGTCGAGCTGACAGCGGAGCAGGTAGCAAAGATTGAGAAATACAATCCCTGTTTCAAGGAGCGGCACGTGGAATCGTCCAAGCCGGGCGAGCTTCTGTGTCAGGACACCATGTTTGTCGGCAATCTGAAAGGGGTTGGGAAGGTCTATCTGCATGCCTATGTGGATACATATGGCTCCTATGCCTTCGGATTCCTTCATACCGGTAAAAAGCCGGAGTGCGCCGCAGCACTAGTTCATAACGAGGTTCTTCCATTCTATAGGGAACACGGGTTATTGGTCAGTGCTATTCTGACAGATAACGGCCGAGAGTTCTGTGGGACCGAAAACCACCCGTTCGAGCTCTATCTTGCCCTGAATGACATCGAACACCGGCGGACAAAGGTTAAATCCCCAAAGACCAACGGTTTCGTTGAACGCTTCAACAAGACTGTGCTGGACGAGTTTTTCCGGATCGCTTTCCGTGAAAACTTCTACGAGAGCGTGGAAGCCCTACAGGAAGACCTGGATCGGTGGTTGGTTCACTATAATACCGAACGCCCCCACAGAGGCTACCGAAATCGTGGAAAACGCCCGTATGATACAATTTTAGATTTTGCTATGACTGTTAGACATGAGGGTTAGTTGTACAGACTAATTCCTTGATCTGTCCCTTGATTACTTCCTCATTTAACTGTACAATTTTCTCAGACATGGTTTGCTGTCTCCTTTCAGAATGACGGTGTGGTAACTTCATTCTATCAAAGACTGCAAACTATGTCTCTTTTTATCCCTTTTTCAATTTGCGCAATTTATTCTACCTTATCTACACGTAAAAGGATAGACCAACCACCTTATGCTTGTATAAAACAGTTATTTGAGAGCTGTAGATCACCATTTAGAAAGCTTTGATACATTGAGCAAATTGACTCAGTATCTCCAAAAGCTACCTGTTTTCCGCGGTTAAGCCAGAGAACTTTATTACAAAGGCTTTTAATCTGGTCTAAAGAGTGTGAGACTAAAATTGTCGTAGCACCACTATGGATTAGTTCGGACATCTTTTTCTCGCTTTTAATCCGGAAAGCCCCATCCCCCACCGATAATACCTCGTCTAAAATCAGAATATCCGGATCAACAAAGGAGGCAACTGAAAAGGCAAGTCTGGATTTCATTCCTGAGGAGAGCTGCTTAAAGGGCCTGTCTGTATACTCTTGCAATTCGGCAAAGGCAATAATATCATCACAGATTTCTTTCATAAATGCTTTTGTATATCCCAGCATTGCGCCACGCAGATAGGTGTTTTCCTTTACAGTTAGGTCGGGATCAAAGCCAGTACCCAATTCAAGCAATGCGGAGATATTTCCACTTGTTTTTATCGTACCGCTGGTTGGTGCCATAATTCCAGCAATTGCCCGCAATAATGTAGACTTGCCCGCCCCATTACCACCAATAATCCCCAACAAATCTCCCTGTTCTAACGCAAATGAAACATTGTCAACAGATAAAAATTTCTTGACATGATATTCTCCTTTTAATCGCTTAATTGCGTAATCTTTTAAACCAATATCTTTAATATCGCCCACTATATAACTGACCGATACATTATTCAGTTCAATGACAGGCATATGTTTTCCCCTTTAGACATAATACAAAAGCTGTTTATCGTATTTTTTATAAATAAAAATACCTAAAGCAAGCATAAATAAAGCATAAAAGGCTGCTAATAAATGAAATGATATCGACGGAATTGTATTTTCAATCACTATTTTACGAAAATATCGAATATATAGATAAATTGGATTCATTAAGAATAGCACTTGAACCGAATTGGGATAAATATTGATAGGATAAAAAATGGCAGAAAGATACATCAACAATCTGGTGAAAATCCCATATAAATACTGAATATCCTTAAATTGAACAAACAATACCGAAATAACCATGCCTACTCCAAAGTTAAATATTAGTAGGCATAAAATAGGGTAGATCAACAATAAAAACTTCCATGTAAATATAATTCCGTCAAACACACAGAAAATAAAATAAACTCCTAATGTCAGTGCAAAATTAATCCATGCCTCAATATTTTGTGCAAGTAAAAAGATATATTTTGAGACATTAACAGATTTAAATATACTTGCATTTCCAACCAAACTTGTCATGCTTTGATTGGTGGAGGAAGTAAAAAAATCAAAGACAATCAATCCACTAAACAAATAAATTGTGTAGTGAGGGGTGGCTCGTCCAAAAAAGAAACTAAACACAAGCTGCATTACAAATAGTTGAAGCAATGGATTTAAAACACTCCAGAGCATGCCCAGAAATGCGCGCTTATATTTTTTTTTAAAATTTCTTTTTACAAGTTCTTCCACTAAAAATTGATGTTTTGCTATACTTTTAAACATACCTATCCTCATTTATGAGTATTCTATCCCTTTAGTTATTAATCTGCTTCGTTTATTTTAAAAATTTACGAAACAGTTTTCGTAGAAACAGTTGATTTACCATTAATTGATATAGCCAAACCGGAAAATAAATCGCGCCCAAAAGCCTTAATAAATAAAACTTTTTGGATAGCGCTTTCCAAATATCCGGCTCATATTCTATCAAATAACCTTTTAGTCTTGAAGCATCTTGGGTGCCCTTGCTTTTGTTTTTATCCATTAAAAATGCTGTAACTAAATAACCCGCCAGTAGGGCCAACATTCTACGTCGTATATACTCTCTCTGAGCAAAGTTAATATTTGGAGAAATTCTAATTTCATTAAAAAGTCTATAAATAACTTTTTCCTTATGATGAATACGCTCAACTTGGTTATGTACCGCAATACTTTGGCCTGTTTGCCCTACTGTATAATGATAAATCACAAACGGTAACAACATTATAGTCTTGACTTGCAAGAAAGGGAGTATTACAAATTCATTGTCTTCGTAAAACACTCCCTCGGTTAGTTTTAAATTTATATCCAAAAGCAGAGTTGTTTTGTAAGTTAAGCCATGAATTGCACAGCAGGCACCGATTTGATCATAAACAGACAGCAATTCATTCAACGTAATATTCTTATTGCAGAGCTTGCAATTGACACAAAAAAACGTTCGCTTTTGAGTTTTGCAGTCAATTGTTAAAAAGCTGTTTATCACTGCGTCTATATCCGAATGCTCTAAAAAATCTAATAGAGTAATCAAATTTTTACTATCTACGGCATCATCTGAATCCACAACCTTAAAATATTTTCCAGTGGCCAGAGATAGTGCAACATTGATGGCGGAACCATGTCCGCCATTGCTTTTTTGAACTAAACAAAAGATTTCGGGATATTTGTCACAATAAATCCTCGCGATGTCTGCTGTAGCATCGGAAGATCCATCGTCTACCACGATAACCTGCAAGCGGGAATCTTCAACATAGGCAATGAATGAGGACAAACAAGCCTCCAATGTTTCTTGCGAATTAAAAGAAGGGATCGCTATTGTAAGTGTTTTTTTGTTTTGTGTGTTTACTGGCAAAGCAATAGCTCCTCCCTTATTTAAGTTAAAACATGCATGAAATGCATACTATACAATTTCTAAAATAACCTTTGCCATATAATCAATCATTTCATCGGTCATACCAGGGTAAACGCCAACCCAAAAAGTATTGTTCATGACAAAGTTGGTGACGTCCAGCGTACCCGACACACGATAGGCTGCCGTGTGCCGAATATCATCAAAGCAGGGATGCTTGATTAAATTTCCACTGAAAAGCAATCTAGTCTGTATATTATGGGATTCCAGAAAACGAGTGACGGTATTGCGGTCGATTCCGCTTTCAGGGCGAATAGATATTAAGAATCCAAACCATGAGGGGAGACTGTCAGGCGCAGGTTCGGGTAAGATAAGCTTATCCGAACCTGGCTCCAACGCCGCGCGCAAACGCGCCCAATTATAACGTCGCCGAACAATAAAATCAGGAAATTTCTTTAATTGCTCACAACCAATAGCGGCTTGCAAATCAGTTAATTTAAGATTATAGCCAAAATGACTATAAACATATTTATGGTCATACCCATTTGGCAGTTCCCCATACTGCCCGTCAAATCGGTGACCGCAATAGTTATCCTGCCCTGAAGGACAGATACAGTCCCGCCCCCAGTCCCGGAAGCTTTTGACGAGGCGGTTAAGCATCGGGTTATCGGTATAAACACAGCCGCCCTCGCCCATGGTCATATGGTGAGGAGGGTAAAAGCTGGAGGTGCCGATGTCACCAATAGTGCCAGTGTAACGAGTTTCACCATTTATCGTATATTGTGTACCAAGTGCGTCGCAGTTATCCTCCACGAGCCAGAGAGAGTATTTATCGCAAAAGGCTTTAACCGTTCTGAGGTCAAACGGGTTGCCCAATGTATGAGCAATCATAACAGCCTTAGTCTTTTCGCTGCGTGCCGCTTCCAGTTTTGAAACGTCGATGTTGTACTGTGGGACAGTTATGTCGACAAAAACAGGAATAGCCCCATATTGCAAGATGGGAGTCACCGTGGTGGGAAATCCGCAAGCAACTGTTATAACCTCATCGCCGCGTTTTATCCGACGATCTCCAAGTTCCTGTGCAGTTAGCGCCATAAAAGCTATAAGATTTGCTGAAGAGCCGCTATTAACCAAATTGGCATACCTGACTCCAAGCCATGATGCAAATTTCTGCTCAAATTGATCAGAAAAACGACCGGTAGTCAGCCAAAAATCCAACATGGCATCGGTTAGGCTACACATCTCCTTAGCATCAAAAACACGCGCCGCATAGTTGATACGGTCACCAGGCTTAAAGGGCTGCTTGTTTTCATGAAAGGCATGATAATATTCGGCTACAAGTGATTTAATCTCCTCGCGGGCTTCCTGTTCATGATTCCATCTCACGTTAACGACTCCTCTGCTAAGGGCATGGCCCTCTATTATTCTTTTAAGTATGCGCTGATTTCCCGATCCATTTCTTTTGGGATATCTCCGTCCGCAAGCCACACCTTGCTCCACTGACAGACCAATTCTACCGCCTGCTCAATATGCCAGCGGGGTTTCCAACCAAAAACGGACTTAAGTTTTGTACAGTCAAGCTTTAAAAAATTTGCCTCGTGCGGCGCTTTAATATCTTCCCGCGTTTCCCATGCGGCGCCGTTTCCCCATTTACGGCAAAACAAATCAGTCAATTGCCCCGTTGTTACGCAGTCACAATCATCCGGGCCCACATTGTACCAGCCGGCGTAATCGGGACACTCATACTGCGCCTGAGCAATCATTAAATAGGCCATCACAGGCTCTAAAACATGCTGGTACGGCCGGGTTGAAAAGGGGTTGCGCACGGCGATAACCTTTTGCTCTTGCTGCGCGCGAATGCAGTCTGGTATAATGCGGTCTGCCGCAAAATCTCCGCCGCCAATAACATTACCGGCCCGCGCGGTAGAAACGGCAGTGCCGGTTCCTGCAAAGAAGCTGTTTTGATAGCAGTGTGTCGCTAATTCAGAGCAACTTTTGCTGTTGGAATAAGGATCAAATCCATTAAGCGGTTCATTTTCGCGATAACCCCAAGCCCATTCATTGTTCTGATAAACCTTGTCGGTCGTTACATTCAGGACACTTTTAACGCCACCGTTACACCTGACACACTCCAAAAGGTTTATCGTACCCATAACGTTGGTTTCATAAGTATACCGTGGATTCTGGTAGCTTTCCCGTACCAGAGGCTGCGCAGCCATATGAATGACAATCTCAGGTCTTGAGCGGGAAAAAGCATCACGCAGCGTTTCAAAATCCCGAATATCGCCTATAACACTATCCATATGCGATACAACGCCGGCCATTGTAAAAAGGTTCGGCTGTGTCGGGGGAGTTAGGCTGTAACCGGTCACCACGGCGCCTGCGCAAACGAGCACCCGCGACATCCAGCTGCCCTTAAAGCCGGTATGCCCAGTTAAAAAAATGTGCTTCCCCTTATAAAAGTCTAAATTCAGCATAGGTAGTTCTTTCACCCGCTTACCTTTCAAATCATGTCCCAAGTCAGGACGGTATCCTCAGCGCAATCTCGCAGCAATCGACGACCCAGCACAATTTCAATCATTGCAGGAGAGATTCCGGTGCCAGGGCGCTTAGCCATTAGGTCTTTTTCGTCAATTGTTTCACCTTGTTTCATATCGTGAGTCAGCACAAGAGAGCGTCGCGCCTCCCTTCTTGGGACACGCTCGCAGGGGAGCACCGTCTTCTCCTCATGCCCTAAGATAGTCGTAATCAGTTCAAAATTGTCAACAGCTCTTTTGAAATCCAGCGGGTCGCCTGCATGATAATGGTCATTCCCCGGCAGAGACTTGTCAAGCGTAAAATGCTTTTCTATAATCTGGGCCCCCAACAAAAAAGCCGTACTTAGAATCGTCATCGTTTCATCCGGTAGCGTATGGTCACTATATCCAATTTTTAGGTCGGGAAAAACGCGCCTGAGCGTTCTGATAATATTGAGATTTGCATCCTCATTTTTACAGGGATAAGAAAGGACACAGTGAAGCAAAGCAATCTCAGGACATCCCGATTCTTTCATAATGCGGACCGCCTGCTCCACCTCAGAAAGGTACGAAGCACCGACTGAAAGAAAAATTGGCTTGCGTTTTTGTGCGATATAACGAATAAAAGGCAGATTATTTAAGTCTGATGAGGAAATTTTGTATATATCCACAATATCGCAAAGATAATCAACCGAGGCATAGTCAAAAGGTGTAGATAAAAACGATATTCCACACCTTTGGCAGTACTCGTAAAGCTTACGGTATTCTGGTTCCCCAAAACTGTCATATTTTTGAAACAGTTCGTACTGCGTTTTGGTTGTTTCCTTGGTTGTATCCCAATAAGCAGGAGAATTTTTAGATACAATGGTATCGGCCTTATAGGATTGAAACTTAATTGCGTCAATACCGGCCGCTTTCGCTGCATCCACGTACAGCAGCGCCTCCTCAAGTGGTGTCACACCGCGCTGTTTAGCAGTATCATAGAAATTGACGCCCGCTTCTGCAATGACAAAGGGCTTATTCATGTTTGCTGCTCCTCCCGATTTTAGTTACAAGTTGTCGATAAGATTCATAATACGCTTTCTGCCGTTACGCAAATCCTTAGAGAGCATCAGACTTTGTAGATGCTTGCGCTGGATTCTAGAGAGGTGCAAGTAATTTACTAGAGCGGATTCGATGACAGCATCACTCGGGTTTAGCCCCAGATAAACAAAGCCGTTCTTTTCATGGAGAAAGGTATGCATCGATTCCCGCGTATTTTGTGCGATAACAACGCTGGGCACCCCTAAAACGGCCAATTCATATCCGGTTCTACCGCGGGAAGAAAAAGCAATATCGCATTGGCCCATAACTTCAGCCATATTGTCAATATCGTAGAGCACTTCAATATGCTCATAGGCATTGTATTTAAGAAGCGCATCGGCATCTTTCTTTGCTCGTCCGATTACAACGTGGAAACGATATTCGCTGTATTCGGCCTTGCAGGCAATGGCTAAAAATCGGTTGGCATAGTTTTGCGGATCAGCAGCACCAAACGACACAAAAATATCCCGCACATCTTCGCGGATAACGATTGGCTCCGAAAGAAGAAAAAGTTTTGACGCAATAAAATACTGCTCTCCCGCACGGACATTTGGGGTGAAACTGTCCTCATAAAGCGCGTTAAAAACAAGGTCGGCTAGATAAGCTCCCTCCCCCTCATCCTCAAAATTAATTATCTTGGTTGAGGGGCTGCTCGCTCGTAGAGCGGTCATATACTCCGCTGAGGTAGATAAAATATCATTGACAAATCGATCATAATCCTTATCACGGACAGCCGCCAAAAGGCCTTCTACTCCATCGACAGCAATCAGGTTATGGGTGGTGGAACCAAAAGCTGATCGGTCTGTCTGATTCTGGTCATAGTAGATATCCGGCTTGGAATAAAACTCATCCGCCAGTTGAATGACGCGGTAGATATGACCAAGGCCAGTGGTGTTGTTGCCGTTGACATAAAAAGCCGTGGATTTATGGCACAGTATGTTTTCGACTTGCTTTAAGTCACCAAAAGTGTCTACATCCACCGCCTCGTCCCCATCCAGCTCAAACAACTGGACGCGCGGACCCAAACGCGAATGTGGGCCCACAAAACAGGATTTTGTAATCAGAAACGCACCTGTTTCCACGAAGAAAGGGGGAAGACAATGACGGCTGGGACGCTCTTTATAAACAGGTTCAAAGCCATTCTCCACCTGATGCCAGTAAAAACGTGGACGGTTTGAAACCGAAATAAGCGTGTCCCAATTTTCTCGAATACAAGCCTCAAGCGCCGCATCAAGCGTCTGAACCCGCAACGTCGGCGAAATCGACTGCATTGTGACCACATAATCGTAGGAGGCAATATCCAGCGACTGTACCGCATCGTATACTACTGCGTCCAACGGCACATTCTCGCTGCAAAGGCACGCATCGCGTAGCTTGAACCAAACACCCATCTGTCTGGCGATGGCTATAATCTCGTTAGAGTTGGTGGTAACAAGAATATCGGTAATGTATTTTGATTTCTTGGCATTGTTAATGACGTAATATATTAGCGGCTTTCCGTTTATAACGCGAATATTTTTATTAGGCAGAGTGACGGAACCTTCACAGGCGGGAATAACAGCCAAAATTCTCATTATATAACCTCATCTACCTGTCCTCTATTGCTCTTTAAACTGCAACTCCTGATAGGTCTTCCGATCCAAGAAAGGATAAAGGTCGTCAATGACCGGCGAAACCAGTGTACCATCGTCAAGCTTGCGGCTCATGATGCGCGGTTCAATCATCTGATCTGGGTCCTGCATTAATTCGCAGATGGCAAAACCTTCGATTTGATAGAAAGCCCGAAGTTTATCGGATAATGCGTCATGGTTTTCTATGCGAAAAAAAGGAAAATCAAAAGCCCCTGCCACCTTAGAAAAATCTGGAATTTCAATGCCAGTCTCGACCGTACAGCCGGTAAAACGCCCCTGAAACATATTCTGTTGCGTCCTGACGATGGCGCGATATCCTCCATTACTACAAATAAAAATCTTCACTGGTAGCACATAATGCTTGATGGTCATGAGTTCCTGAAGATTGAGCATAATACTACCGTCACCTGTAACGAGCGTAATCTCTCGCTGCAAGGCTTGCGCAGCGCCGACGGCAGCCGGCAAGTCGTAGCCCATCGAACCGCAGTTCATATTGTTAATAATTCGCTGCGCAGGGGAAACGATGCCCATTTGCAACAGATGCCCTGCTATACTGCTGTTGCCCAAAACAATGACGGCATTTTCATTCAGCACCTGCTGGAGCGTGCGAATAAAATAATAAGGGTTGACCGCCGAACTTTGATTAAATTTATCTAGATAGACAGGAAAGCGCGCTTTTAGATCATTGCAGTAATCAATCCACCCACATTGATCCGAAAAGCGTAGATCTTCCACAGTCAGTAGTGCAGAGATAACTTCCTGAATATCGGCACAAATTGGTACATCTATTCTCAGCGTCGGCTTTTTCAGTTCGTTTTCGTCAATATCAATAATCATTCGCCGCGAATTAGGAGAAAAAGCCTCGTAGTTAAAACCGATCTGCCTAAAGGCCATACGGCATCCCATGCCGATCACTAAATCCGCATTTTGCACGATGAAGTTACCCGCGCGCCCGCCTATGACACCAAAGTTGCCGTAATAAAACGGGTGATCCCATGTCATAAGATCGGCATTGTAGGTAGCCGCCAGTACAGGAATGCCCATACGCTCAGTCAACTGGCGGAAAGGCTCGACGCAGCCAGCGCTACGGATAGCCGAGCCAGTCAAAATAACCGGGCGTTTTGCTTTTTTCAGTTCTGCTAAAAAGGTGGCTAAATTCCAGCTAGAAGATGGCGCCTCGGGTAAAAAGCGCCGTAGCGCGTCGGCGTCCACTAACGCGCTCTGCACATCGAGCGGAACATCGATCCAACAGGGGCCCTTTCGGCCGTGCGTCGCCAAATAAATGGCCTTTTCCACCTCATACCGCACATCCTCAGGCTTTTTGAGCATGACAGCGTATTTGGTCAGCGGCTTAACAGTATCGACAATGTTGTGCTCCTGCTCACCCATAAATCGTAAGGGAAGGCCGGTGCTATCTGCCGTGGTAAGGTAGCGGACCTGACCGGATATGACAAGCATCGGGTAATTGTCCTGAAACGCACCCAAAACACCGGTGATCGCGTTGGTTCCACCTGGCCCGGTCGTCACGCAAACTGCCGCCATTTTTCCACAGGCGCGGACGTATCCCTCTGCTGCCATTGAACAGGCCTGTTCGTGATGATTAAAAACGACATTGAGCCCCTCGCAATGTCCAAAGGCATCGTTTAAAAACATGGCCCCTCCTCCGACAATGGAAAACATGTCGGTAATGCCGTTTTCAATTAAAATATCTGCAATAATGTCTGCGACTCGTTTTTTCATATACAACGTACCTACCCTAACGCAATGCTTTGACCCAAATACTCTAATAATATTATTAAATGATTTAATGCAAACTTTGCTCGTTCATGAAATCTCTCGTACATAAAAACGATCTATTTTGGGGAAAACAGACTTCTTCAAAAATATCGGGCGCCACACGGGATGCGAGATATGCTGTAACTATAACATAATAATTATCCTGTTTAGCTCGTTTAGACAGCTCCTTGGGATGGCGAGAAAAAATACCATTGAAAGAGACTGGTTGAAACATATCGAACACATCCACAAGTCGAGCATTGGGAAATTCCACAGACAGGTGTTCATACAATTTTTTAGTATTGTCATTGACGCCCCAAAATCCATAAGTATACTGCGTTTCACGATCCCACATGTCTCTTATCTGTGCTAATACTTTCTGGTAATATAAAACTTGATTCGTACTTTCTTTTACATGCTCATCTTTGCATCGCTGAATGTCCGTAAGCTGCAATAGATTTTGGTGTTGATTAATTGTATCAATAAGTCTCTTTTTTGCAGTACTGATCATCAGATCAGCGACCGGAGTATAATTAACCGGTTTGATTTCCCAATTTATTTCACTAAAAACCTCTTCTGTATAAATTGGGTAGTAATTTTGAATCCAACTAAACCGAAAAGTATTCTTCTCTAAAGTAAGAATCGCTGGAATATTATTTGCCAATGCAAGAACCGCACCATGAAATCTAGATGTAACAATCAGACGAGGCTTGCTTTTATAGTATCTCATGATAGAATAAGCCCATTCTTTAGGAATGAAATTATTTGGTAAATCACTTTTTTTTATATAGATTTCCTGATTTACAAAAATAATATCTTTCTTAATTTCGTCAGGAACAAAATCCGAAACCCCTGCTGGAACATCAATAAATAAAATTTTATTTTCGATGTTTTGATAAGGCTGTATTTCATTCAACTGGACAACAGAGGCCATGCAGCCATTAAGATAGCAAGGGATATTTAACGAACGCAATGTTAGAAATGATCGTTCATCCCGGCACCCGATTGGTGAGTATTTTTTTAAAACTTCAATTTGAGGCGGCGTTAGTTCAGGTTTTGTAAAGCTCATTCCTAAAAAAACAGGAATAATATCAGGAGAAAGCGCATCTAAAATATTGTTATATCCAACATAACTATCCAAAGCAATGTTTAAAGCAACTATAAGCGACTCGCCTCTGTAGTTAATAAGTTCACCTATGTTTAGTCGCACAATTCGTTCTTCGTCAATGCCCAAGGTGCGATAGAGCTGTTCTACAACTAAATATTCAGCCGCATCACCGACATTCAAAAGTGCCTTATTATTCCAAGAACCGCTCCAATAAGATTCAACCGTCAAATCAAAATCAATAAGTCCGAATTTCATGGCAAAATTCCCTTTCGGCGTTTGATGGCGTCACAAACTGCTAAATTACCACAATCCCTTTTCAAAAATATGTACCTGTTCAAAATTGCCATCATTCCAAATCAACGAGGCCCGTGCACCACTTGACATAGAACCAATTAGAGCAGTGCATTTTGAAAGAAGCGCTATTTCCGTCACATAATCAAGATTGCTTTGATAGCGATTTCCGGGATAGTACATAGGATTTTTTGTTTCTCCATCTGTTGGACGATCTAGATGATCTCGCAATCTAGGAAGAACAATGAGTTTTTCCCCAAATTCTTCTTTCATAATTTCTACCAACTCTTGCATTTCATTAACAAAAAAAATGTACTCCATTTCCCATTCTTTTAAATATATTTTGACAGTACGAATCAACTCATTCATACCTACTTGAACAGGATGGCTACGATATGGTGTCTCAACACGGCCATACGACGCTCCGCGTACAACCACACCAAGAATGCGCTTATTGGGTGGAAACAAGGCGCTCTGCGCCTTCTGAATATATTCTTCCGTCACTTGATTAAACGGTATAAGTGCTGCATACTGAGGACAAAGCTGCCTCAATCTCTCTGCATATTGATTAAACGGCGGGGTCATAGCGCAATTTGGAATATAACCAAATTGTCCAATATTTCGAGTGGAAAGTATCACATTTTTGCTTTGGTATATTTCTTCTAAAGTATAGGGGGAGGGCTGGCACCAATAATATTCCCATGAATTCATAGTTCCGTTCACCGGTGTATCTTCCGAATGTGGCAACTTCCCATAGTTTTCCCAATCAACTACAGGAATCCAACCCTTCTCTACCGCAAGAGACAGCTTTTGCAGGCAATAATAATATTGAGTCAGCAAATTGGCGACGTTATTAAAAATGAATTCATTTGGCTCCAAAAAATAATAAGGCCGAATTACATAAAAAACTTTATCAGGATTTTTTTCTCCGTAACTGACCTTTTTTTCCGCACCCTTTGTAAACAACTCATAACACAGCTCTGCTCGTCTTTTGGCAAGCTTGATACCAGTATTCCTGACCGAAACATCCGTATAAATCTGATTAATGATATACTGCCAATTATTGTAAACCCGTGCGGGGAATATCCAAATCAAAATTGTTTTTAAAATGCCAACAAGCAATGAGACCAGTAAAACGATTGGGAAGAACAATACGCGCCAGAATATTTTTAGCTCTAAATTACTTGTTAACGCTTTTTTTGTTTTGTCTATGCGGTAAAAAACCGCTTTACGCACAGTGGATGGCAAAATTGCACAAAGCACAACCCTTAAAATCTTTGATAAAACTCCCATTTGAATATTGTCTCCTGTCAGTTTTGATATAGTAAAGAATACACATCAATGGAATCAATTATTCCCTGGTAGTACTCCAGCAGATCTGTTATTGCTGCGTCCAGTTCAGTGATAGGCATCTCTGGATACTCCCTGAGCAACCTCCGATTAGAAGACGTATATTCCCTTCCCAGTCCTTTTTGACAGAGATATATAGGAACATCCATATTACTAATGGCCTTTATTCTTTCTGCTATAGTTAACAGGTCAACCCGTTTGCCCGATGTAATATGATAAGTTCGGTAGTGCGGTGTATGGTCAATCATCCAATGTATAGCATGACAGAAATCATCAATGTAAAGATAGTCAAAAAAAACATTTTGTCTGATTGTGATAGGTAATCCTTTGAGCGCCTTGCAGCAGGCACCAGAAATAAAGGTAGTTCTCCAGTCTTCATATTTTCCGAACAAACCGAAAATTCTTAAGTTGTAAATATTTTCGCTGCGTTCGATGGCTTTGCCAATGATGTATTTGGCAAAACCATAATCATTCGTCGGAATACCGTTTTGAAAATCGTCTTCACCGACAGAGCAGATGTCAGCTCGTTTATCAAATTCAGCGCCTGAACCAAAGTATAACAGTTTACCGTAAAGACTGCAGTATTTCTCTAAATTAAAAAACATTTTAAGATCTTGGTGCAACTCCGTCTCGTGCGCAATAAAGGAATCGCGCCTCGGGTTTCCAATAGCTGCGTTAATAACCACATCAAAACGATTGCAACTCAAATAAGATTTGAGCGCCGTCTCGTCTAAAATATCCAATTCCTGGCTGGATGGTGCCACCACTGTATATTCAGGACAATTCTTTGGAAAATATTCTTTTAAGTTTCGTCCAATAAAACCATTTGATCCTAACAACAGTATATTCTTCATAATGGTGATCTCCTGCGTTAAAAGCATAAAGCTTAAGCTCTGACTGCTTTGTTTGGGTTGGGAAAACGTCCGCAATCAATAATTTCAAGATGTTCATACGTACAGTTATTACGTACCACTGCATAACGCAGACCACTGGTCACCGAACCAATCAGTGCATCGCATCGGGAGAGCAACTCCATCTCAATGAGGTAATCAAGCGTTGTTTGGTAAATCATATCCTGTGTATAGAGCGGATTGGGAACATTGGGGCCGTATAGTACACCTGCCTCAAAGCGCTGTCTTGGTAAAATCAGCAGCCTGTCCCCAAACTCAAGGCGAAATTTTTCAACCGCAAAACGCTCGTCAGAGGTTAGAAAAACATAGTCCATTTTCCACTCATCCATGCGGCTACTCACCCTACTAATAAGCTCCTCCACCTCGGGCTGAATCGGATGGCCGGCTCCCGGTTTGAGCGCGTGTTTTGAGTGACCGCCAAAGCGTACCGAAACACCCAATATGCGCCTACCGGCCGGCAATAATGCTTTTTCCACTTTGTCGATCTGCTGGCTAACGGTATCTATTAGGGGACAGGAATCCGCTAAGGTATGAAACTGAGAGATGATTAGAGGATTGGTATAATGGCTCACCTCATATCCCATATCCCATTCTGCGAACCAGCTGCGTTTAGAAAGCACTACATTTTTGCTCTGATAAACCTCATCCAAGGTATAGGAACAAGGCTGTTCCCAAAAATACTCCCAAGCGTTGAGCGAACCATTAATTGGAGCTCTCTGGCTGTTATAAACCGGATAGTTTAACTGGTCTACAATAGGAATCCAGCCTCGTTTTTGCGCATAGGAGAGGTGGGAAAGCACATAGAAATAGTTGGCCAAAAGATTGTGGATCGCGCCTATATAAAATTTGGATTTATCGTCAATGCTGCGGATGACATAGAAGGTCTTATCAGGATGATTTAAACCGAAAGACTTTTTACGCTCTCGTGTAAGCCAGTGATAGATAATGTTTTTTGTTGCGGCGCTAGGCTTCCACACCTTATATTGGTCAATAATTTTCTTGATTGTTCCCTTCATGCTACCACGTTTTCCAAGGAGCAGTTTTGTTCTCCCACATTTTTTCAAGTTGCTCGTGTTCCTTTTTTGTGTCCATACATTGCCAAAATCCGGTATGTAAATACGAAGAAAGCTGCCCCTCGGCTGCCAATTGTTCCAAGGGATCGCTTTCAAAAATAGTATTATCGTCTTTTAAATAAGCAAATACTTCTGGCTCAAGCACCATGAATCCCGCATTTATAGGCTCTGAATCACACTTGGATTTTTCTCGAAATGCTCGAACAGTGCCATTTTTAACGTCTAAAACTCCAAAACGCGGCTCAATTTGTACAGCGGTTAAGGTTGCTTTTTTCCCGCTTTGCTGATGAAATTCTAAAAGACTAAGTAGATTGACATCACAAACCCCATCGCCATAGGTCATAAAAAAGCGTTCATCGCCAACATACTTTTGAATCCTTTTAATTCTGCCGCCAGTCATGGTGTTGAGGCCAGTGTCAACTACGGTAACTTTCCACGGTTCCGTTTTTTTATTATGTACGACAATCTCATTTCCATTTGAAAGATCAAAAGTCACATCGCATGTGCGCAAAAAATAATCAGCAAACCACTCTTTTATCATATGCTGCCTGTACCCAGCGCAAATAATAAATTCATGGAATCCATAAAAAGAGTATCCTTTCATAATGTGCCACAGAATAGGCATGCCACCAATCTCTATCATCGGCTTCGGACGATACAAAGATTCTTCGGTTATTCTGGTTCCTAAGCCACCTGCTAACAATACAACCTTCACTATTCTGTTCTCCTTTGAATTCTTTACATACTTAATGGCGATTCCAATATTTATTGTGTGAATGGATCGCATATTGAAGAAAATAGTACATGGCCTCTAAAATAGGTAATTGTAAAAATTCTCGATAAATCATCCAACGATTTCTGGCTGACGTCAATTTATTGGATGAACGTCCGCCTGTTCGATAGCAAACCAGAGGTTCCTCAACGCCAACTGCCCGATAGCCTGCTCTTAACAAGGTCAGCCAAAGAACATAATCTTCGTGAAAGAAAGTGGAATCAAACTTATGTTTTTTTATAATTTCCGCATAGAGCATTACGGTAGAGCAGCCTATTACATTCTCTTTTAGTAAACTGTAATAATCGGTTGCAGCAGGTACCCGATAAAGCTTTCGACCTCTTGGCGATACAGTATAGTACGAAGTGTAACAAATATGCGAACCTGTTTCTTCCATCTCTCGCAGTTGCTTTTCCAATTTGTCTGGTTCCCAAACATCATCGCTGTCTAAAAAAGCAATGTATTTTCCAATTGCATGGCTGCAACCAATATTTCGTGTTTTGGCAACACCGCAATTTCGGGAGTTTTGATACAATCTTATCCGATTCTCCGCCGAGGAAAACTCCTTAACAATTTGATAGGTTTGATCTGAGGAGCAATCATCTATTATAATAACTTCTAGTGAGGAGACAGTCTGATTCAGTACCGACAAGAGGGTTTGTTCAATCGTTGTTTCACAATTAAAAGCCGGAATGATTACCGAAACCATTGGCTCCATAACAGTCACCCTCAATTTTTTCTTTTATTATACAGCAATAGACACAAGGGGTCAACTCTTGTTCACACTTTGCTGTTATCGACTACGTCATTTATATGTACCCCGGATGCACCCCTGGCATCCGGATTTTTTACATTCCCATCATCATGCCCATGGTCTGACTATACTCCTGCTCCTGCTCTGACTTAGCTGCCACCGTACGATTATGCAGTAAAAGCTCTTCCGTCGCTCCAGCCAGTTCCTGCGAACCGGAAAGAAAAATGGCTACTCTGTACTTCTCCGCTTGATATGGCTCATAGTAAGCGGGAAGACCTTCCATAAACGAAGCATCCTGCTGCTCCGCATTGGTCAGCCATAGTTCCACAATCTTGCTTTGGCGGTTAATCTCTATTTTCAATAGGCGCGCCCCCTTATATCCAAATTCTTCCCAATATTTTCTAAGGATATGCTCATTTGCTACAGGTGCGGTACATATTCCTGTTCCTGCTCGCTTTGGAGCTTGTGCCCCTGGGCAAGTTTCTTGCGGGTCTCCCGCTGCTTCTGCTTGCTGTCCGTCCATGCATGGGGCGTGAGCGGGGGTAAAACCTCGCCTATATTCTCCACGTTTTTGCCGAGAGAAACCAAGTCTTCGGTCAAGTGTCCGGCCTGCCCCACCTGCCCCATCCAGCCTTCAGGCGGCTCCGGCGTGAGTGGAGTAAATCCATACTCGGTACGGTAGGCAAACAGCCGTTCCAGATTTTCCTTGAGATAGGTTTCATCGTGCAGCTTGTTGTCGCGGCACTTCATCCCGTTGGGACAAGTGTAGGTGATATATTTCCGGCTGTCGCTCCACTGCACCTGGTAGCCCTCGTACTCCATGTTCTGAATGAAGCTCGCCCGATCAGTACTGTATAGCAGGGCGTCCTCAATGGCTTTGATGAGGGTAAACTTCCAACTCTCGCCGCGCTCGGCGGCACGGTATTCTCCTGCCAGCGCACGTTTTTTCTTCTGCCCTTTGCGGTAACTTTCCAGCACCGGCTGACCATGTGCCAGACAAATTTCATCGTTTACCCTGCGGTGCTGCACCAAATCATCGTGATTCTGATGCAGTTTTTTGCCGGTTTTAAAGCTGACCGAATTGACCAGCAGATGGTTATGAAGGTTGTCCGTGTCGCAGTGGGTGGCAACCAGCACCTCATAGTCCGGAAACTGTCGGGCGGCAAGCTCCAGCCCAATCCGGTGAACCGCCTGCGGCGTCAAGTTGGTATCTTCGGGAAAGGACTGTACAAACTGAAAAAACTGCCGTTTGTCTGTTTTTCGGTACTGCTGCTTGGTGGTCATCATCTCGAGGTACGCGGTGTAGGCGCTACAGTTAAACCCAGATACCAGGCTTTGCCCTTCGTAGGTAGTTTTCTTTGTATCGATGGCGTAGAGCATGGTTCCGAGCAGTGTGCCTTTGGTCTGCTTCTGGTTTTTGATTGGGGTAAAGGTGGCCATCACAACACCTCTGTCAATTTGCGAAGCTCGCTGTGGAGGTCCGCGAGAGTTTCCTCAAACTCACCCAGCCCAACGGCCTGTACCTTTCCCATGTTGCAGAGAATCATCAGCTGGTTGAGATTTCTACCGAGGGCTTTCAGCTCGTGTACCATTTCCGGCAGACTGTCAATCACAATGATTTTCCGATTGAGCGCCGTGTCGATCATATATTCCGAGGTCGTCCGGCCTGACCGTTTTGCCCTACCGAGAATCGCCGCCTTTTCCTGCGGTGTCATACGAAGATTAAACCGCTCACTTTTCAACTTAAATCTACTCCTTCCATTTGTTCCTGCCCCCTCGGAGAGTAGGGGGATTTTCCAAGGGGGAGACTGGTCCCCATTTGAAACGCGCCGCGCGGCTTACCGCGCTCCATCACCTCCGCAGAGGTGATGCGCGTTTGGGGTGTGGGGCAACGCCCCGCTCAAATGCGGTCGGCGTACAGCCGAACGCTATGCTTGCCCCTCCGAAACGGAGGTTTTTTTCTGTGCATCGGACTCACCTCCTGCGCGATAATGAATCACAAATTGAAACTATCTATTCTTTGTGTTATCATTATCGTACAGACGAAAACCGGAGTACACAGGGAAGCGCAAATGATAGGTTTTGCAGAAATTCAATTATTTGCAGAAAGGAGAAAAGCATGGCGCAGTATCCACACATCCGCGTCTTTTACGGCAGCGACGGGCTGGTTCACTTCATGCCTTTCACCGACGCTGAGCATAACGGGCAATACGCGGAGAAGCACATCGGGCAAGGTCTGATTGACTTTGTGGAGCTGGATTTGCGCAAGTACCGGCTGTGGCTGAAGGCGGCAAAGAGCATTCCGCTCATGTCGGAGCATTATCAGCAAGTCCGAAATGCTGTTTACGATGTGGCGGAAACGCTGAAGCATAAACACCGCTATGCGTTCTTCTTTCTTGTGGGGCTGCTCAACAACATTCTGAACACGCCCATCTACTACAAGGACGATATCGACGCCGAGCAATTGAAACAGCTTTCCATCTGTTTGGAAGAATTAGAGCGTATCCTCCAGCTTCAGGAGGTTTTCCGGGAAGCGGTCGACATGTGCCTGAACAGAGAAAACCGCCCGGACAAAATCATGTCCGAGCGATTGTGTGCGTTTATGGCGGGGCATCCCGAGTTCGCAGACGCGGCGATGAAAATGCAATATGCGCTTCTACCCAAAAAGAAGGGCAAGGTGGATATTGACACGCTGCGGGATATTCATGACTGGAAGCTGACCGAGCAGGACGACCTGCTGGAGATTATGCATCAGGAGGTTGAGGGCGTGAGCCTGATGCCCTACTATCTGATTGAGTATCTGGATGAAATGCTGTTCTTTGAATTTACCGAGATGCTCAAAAACGGACAGTATGTAAAGCGCTGCAAGCTCTGCGGCCGGTATTTCGTGCTGACGGATCAGCGCAAGCGGAATTTCTGCGACCGGCCGTACAAGGGCAAGCGAACCTGCAAACAGGTAGGGGCAAAGCTGTTCTTTGAAAAAGGCATTGAGGCAGATACGTTTTTACAGCAGTACCTCACCGAGTACAACAAGGTGTATTCCCGCCGGTACCGGGCGGCAGGGAAATATGCTGACGAACACAGCGGCAAGGACTTAACCGCCGAGCAGTTCAAAGCCTGGTCGGCCGCCGCCAGTCAGGCCCGGAGGGGGTATGTAGAGGGCAAAATCTCCGGGGAGGAGATGCTCTCGAAAATCAGAAACCTGCCGCTTTAAAAGAACCAGCCTGTGTGAATGCACTCCACACAGGCTGGTTCTTCTATTATGTAGCTTTTTTATTCCCCGCCCCACTTCGTCGGCCCCAGTCCAGCATGGCGAAGCAGAAGCGTTCCCACTGTGTCAGTGATGTCTGTAACGGGTCGCCCTCTCTTATTCTCATGGTGCGTCTGATTTCTTTTGGTATAACCACCCGTCCCAAGTCGTCGATGCGTCTGACTATGCCTGTTGCTTTCATCGGTTCTTCCTCCTGTAAGCTTATATAGACCGGCTAGATAATGCCAAGCTGTTTTCATGTATTGCTATTATTTGAAATTACAGGCGGTTTATTCCTATGAAAAAATCTTGTGGGGAGTTTTTGGGATGGAGGCAAATGTTTTTTATTGCTGCAAAAGGATACAACGTGTGGAAGAAAAAATTTTTATTCAAGGCCATAACATTCAAAAATTTAGGGATAGGGGGTTATTGGGTTTTATGGCAATCTTGGCCGAACTTGCAGTTTATAATGGTCTTTGCAGAGGTCGGGTTTGCCTCCAGACAGCTCTGAAAGCTTCGCTGATGTGGCAAACCTCGGAAAAACGTTTTTTATTATGTACTGCTAAATTCGCATCAATACTCAGTGCCGGCTATATTATATAGGTGCCGCAGGCATACAAAACGCCCCCAAGGTGAAATGTAGTGCCCCAGAAGGAACGGACAGAAAATAAAGAGCCCTGACGTAGAATAGAGAAAGATTACGCTGACTGACGCCGCTTTTCAAGTGGCGTCAGTTTTGTACGTAGCTGAATGCGCTCATTGTTGTAAAACCAAATGAAGTCATCAATGAGGTCGTTGGCCTGTTGGAACGAGGAAATCTTTTGACGATAGATACACTCCGATTTGAGAATGGAAAAGAAATTCTCAGCCATGGCATTGTCATAGCAATTTCCCCGCCTTGACATGGAAGGGGTAATGCCGTACTCTTTAGATAGGCTAAAGTATGCATGGGAAGTGTATTGCAGCCCTTGGTCGCTGTGGAGTTGCACCTCCACTGCGACCGGCCTTTTGTTTTGAGCCTCTTTGATGGTATCCAATACGAAACGAACCGTTTGTTGCGTTGCTGTTTTGTATGCAACAATGCTGTTGTCAAACAAGTCACGGATGATGGACAGGTACAGAACACCTTGGGCAGTATGTATGTACGAAATATCCGTCACCCACTTTTGATTGGGTCTATCTGCTGAGAAATCACGGTTCAGCAAATTTTCATAACGATGCAGCAACTGTCCCATTACTCGGTATTTCTTCAATCGCACTTTGGATAGCAGCCCGTATTTACCCATAACACGCAGAACCGTTTTGGGATTGTGGTGAATCCCTTGCCGTTCCAACCAAATATGTACACGGCGATAACCGTAGGCTCCTCGACTGTGCTCCTGACATTGAGCAATCTGGCCAGCTAGTACCTCATCCCGATCAGGTTTGCCCATGCGTTTTACATAGTCGTAGTAGCCGCTGCGCGATACCTGGAAAAACTTGCACATGGTTACAACAGGATACTTCTCCCGATTCCTCCAGATTGCAAGATATTTGACTGCTGCCTTCACCTCCCTCCAACGAGACGAAGAAAATCCCGCAGTAACTCATTTTCCATTTTCAGCCGCTTGATTTCATGATCCTTTTCCATTTCGCTGGGTACATACCCTTTGGGGCGTCTCCCCCTGTGGTGGGGTTGGATTCCTGCTTCCACTAACTTTTTTCGCCTGTTGTATCGGGTAAACCATTGTTTTACTACATATTTATCCCGATAGCCAAAGTGTTCTGCGATTTCTCGGTTCGTTTTTCCCGCCTCCTTCATCTCTATCATCTCTTTTTCCACTACCTGCATATGTGTATACTGTTTTCTCATGACCAAGCCCCCAGTCCATAGGTTTATTATCCTACGGCTGGGGGCTTCTTTGCAATGTCCGTTTTTCTTGGGTCTGGGTGAAACCTTGGGGGCGTTGTTCAGTCTGTCATATATTTCCGCCGAACAGAAACGGTAGAACTTTTCATGCAGCGAGTAACCTCTTACTCCCGCTCCAGCACCCGCGTCAGGAAAGCGCGTGTGCGCTCGTTAGAGGGGTTGTTAAAGATGACCTCGGGGGTGTCGTCCTCCACAATCACACCGTCTGCCATGAACACCACACGGTCGGCAACGTCGCGGGCAAAGGCCATCTCGTGGGTTACGATGAGCATGGTCAGGCCGGTTTTTGCAAGGCTCTTAATCTCTTTAAGCACCTCGCCCACCATCTCGGGGTCAAGGGCCGAGGTCGGCTCGTCAAAGAGGAGGATTTCGGGCTCCATCGAAAGGGCGCGGGCGATGGCCACACGCTGCTTCTGCCCACCCGAAAGCTGGTGGGGCCTGGCATTGATATACTGCGCCATACCCACATTCTCGAGGTATTTCATCGCCACCTTTTCGGCCTCCTGCTGGGTGCGGCCCAGCACGGTGGTCTGGCCTATCACGCAGTTTTTCAGCACCGTCAGGTTGTTGAACAGGTTAAACTGCTGAAATACCATCCCCATCTTGGCGGTGAGGGCGGTGGCGTTGACATCCTTGTCCAGAATGTTGATGTCCTCGAAGTAGATTTCGCCGCCAGTGGGGGTTTCAAGCAGGTTGGTGCAGCGCAGCAGGGTGGATTTACCCGACCCCGAGGCGCCGATAATGCAGACCGCCTCGCCCCGGTGCACGGTAAAGTCAATCCCCTTCAGGATTTCGTTGTCGCCAAAGCTTTTGCGCAGGTTGCGAATACCAAGAACCGCCTCAGGCATCGGCAGCGCCCCCCTTCACCTTGATTGCAGCGCCGGGCACCGTGCTGCTGCCATAGATGGTATAGCTGGAAGGTCCGTCGATGCGCTGCTCTACATAGCGCAAAATCAGCGTGGTGGTGACGGTCAGCACCAGATAGATAGCGCAGGTGACGGTCATCGCGGCAAAGTAGTTCATATAGGTGCCTGCAATTGAGCGGGACACAAAGAACAGCTCGGTAACCGAAATGACGCTAAGCACCGAGGTATCCTTGATATTGATGATAAACTCGTTGCCGGTAACCGGCAGGATATTGCGTATCGCCTGGGGCAAAATGATGTGCAGCATCGTCTGCTTGTGGTTCATGCCGATGGTGTGGGCCGCTTCAAACTGCCCCTTGTCAATCGACTCGATGCCGCCCCGGACGATTTCGGCCATGTAGGCGCCGGTATTGATGGAAACAATGATGATACCGGCTGTGATATTGGGCAAACGAATGCCAAACACCTGAGCCATGCCGTAATAGATGACCATGGCCTGTACAATCATGGGAGTGCCCCTGAAAATTTCAATATAAAGACGCAGGACTCCCTTAACAAAGCGGAGTAAGAATATTCTTATTTTGGGGGTATTGAGCCTTTCGGGAATGGTTCTGATAACGCCGATAAACAAACCAATAACGGAACCTATGACGGTTCCGCTAATGGCAATCAGCAGGGTAAACCCTGCGCCTCTGATAAACTCAGAGTGCTTATCCACGACGAAAAAAGTAACCCATTGCCAGAAGGACCAATCCGCCTGCGGCGTCATAGAGAGCAGGTTTAGCATGGTTGGGAGTCACTCCTGTCGGTTGTTATAGTAGGACGGGCCATCGACCGCGCCAAAGCAGTTTGGAGGCTTTGGCAGGCACCGGTGGCGTATTATGGATAATAGAACCGCCGGATTATTCGGCGACAACCGGCTGGGTGGCTACCGCGTTATCCATAATGGTGTTTCTCTCCTCGGTGGAGATACCGGCCAGCACCTTGTTGATGTCCGCGGCAAGGCTGCTGCCTTTTTTGATGCCGACAGCGATGGCTGTATCCTCTTCAGAGGCTTCAAAGCCCTGCCCCTCGGGGAAGGCGACATAGGTCAGCGCCGGGTTGGCGGCCATGGCCGAAACGGCGCCAGGGCGCTCGGAGATATAGCCGTCGATGACGCCGGAGGCAAGAGCGGTAATCATAGTGGGGAAGTCGGCCAATGCGGTTTCCTTCTTGGCGCCCACCAGCTGGTCGATAACGGTGTAGTGGAAGGTGTTAAGCTGGCCGGTGATGGCAGCGCCGGCCAAGTCGTTCAGCGACTTGGCGTTGGCGTAAGGGCCGTCCTTTTTCACCACAACCACCAGGTCGGAGTTGTAGTAGTTGTCGGTAAAGTCAATTCTGGTTTTGCGGTCGGCTGTGGGGGACATGCCGGCGATAATCACATCGATAATCCCCGACTGCAGGGCGGGCTCAAGGCCGTCCCATTCGGTTTTGACGATGATCAGCTTTCTACCCATGCCCTCTGCAATTTTTTTGGCAATCTCCACGTCGTAGCCGCCGGCATAGCCGCCGCCCTCGATGGGCACGGCGCCGTTGGAATCATCCGACTGGGTCCAGTTAAAGGGGGCATAGGCGCACTCCATACCCACGCGCAACTCCTTGCCGGAGGACGCGTTGCTGCAGGCGGTGACGCTGAAAAGGATTGCGGCGGCTGTCAGGACAGCAAATATTTTGACAATACGGCTCATTTTCATTCTCCTCTGCTTGTTGCAGCACCGGCGGGGGCTTGTCCCCTTCTGCCGGTGGTTTTGGCGGCGGATGGGTTTTTTCTGCGCCTCCCCTGCTTAAGGGAAGCCGCCCGCCCTGCCGACGCCAATTCTGTCGATTGTTCATTGCACTATTTTACAACATTGTTTTAACCATGTAAAGCCTTGAAACGGGCCGATTAGCCCAAATATGCCTTTTTAATTTCTTCGCTCTGGCGCAGCACCTCGCTGGGGCCCGATGCGACGATTTTGCCGGTTTCCAGCACATAGGCCCGGTGGGCGGTCTGAAGCGCCATATTGGCGTTCTGCTCCACCAGCAGCACGGTGACGCCGCTTTGGTTAATCCAGCGGATGATGGAGAAGATTTCCTGCACCAGAATGGGCGCAAGGCCCATCGAAGGCTCATCCATAATCAGCAGGGTGGGCTCGGTCATCAGCGCCCGCCCCATGGCCAGCATCTGCTGCTCGCCCCCCGAAAGGGTGCCCGCCAGCTGGCGGCTGCGCTCTTTAAGGCGGGGGAACCGCTCCATCACCATCTCCATGTTTTTGTCGAGGTTTTTGCGCACCCGGGGCAGATAAGCGCCCAGCTCGAGGTTGTCGCGGACGGTGAGGTTGGCAAAGATGCGGCGCCCCTCGGGCACCTGCACCAGCCCCATATTCGCCCGCTGATCGGCGGGTACTTTATCAAGGTTTTGGCCCAGAAACTCCACCGTGCCCGCGTTTTGGGAAATCAGCCCCGAAACGGTGTGCAGGGTGGTGGTTTTGCCCGCGCCGTTGGCCCCGATAAGGGTGACGATTTCACCCTTGGCAACCTCCAAAGAGATGCCGTGCAGGGCCTGAATGTTACCGTAGGAAACCTTCAGGTCGGTTATTTTTAGCATTACTCGCCAACCTCCTCGCCCAGATAGGCCTTAATGACCTGGGGATTGCTTTTTATCTCTTCGGGCAAGCCGTCGGCAATCAGGGTGCCGTAATCCAGCACCAGCACCCGCTCGCAGATACTCATTACAAGGCTCATGTCGTGCTCGATGAGCAAAATGGTGATGTTCAGCTTATCGCGAATCGAGCGAATCAGGCTGGTAAGCTCTTTGGTTTCCTGCGGGTTCATGCCTGCGGCCGGTTCGTCCAGCAGCAGGATTTGGGGGTTGGCACCCAGCGCGCGGGCGATTTCAAGCTTGCGCTGTTCGCCGTAGGGCAGGCTGGAGGCCATCTCCTCGGCTTTATCGCTCAGACCCATCAGCTCGAGCAGCTCCATCGCCTCGTGGTCGATGCGCTCCTCTTCGCGGCGGTAAACCGGCAGCCGCAGCATGGCCTGAAAGGAGTTGTATTTCACCCGGGGGTGGATGGAAACCTTGACGTTATCCAGCACCGTCATGCGCTTAAACAGGCGGATGTTCTGAAAGGTGCGGGTCATGCCCAGCCGGGCAATCTTCCACGGCTCGGAGCCGATGAGAGAGATGGTCTGGCCGCTTCCACTCTCCAGTTCCATGGTGCCGGAGGTGGGCTGGTAGACGCCGGTGAGCAGGTTGAACACGGTGGTTTTGCCTGCGCCGTTGGGGCCGATGAGGCCGATAAGACCGCCCTTGGGCATATCCAGATTAAACTGGTTTACAGCCTTGAGGCCGCCGAAGGTAACCGATAAATCCTTAATATCAAGCACTGACATTGCCCCTGCCCCCTTTCTTTAGCTTCGCGAGGTTTTTCTTCCACCATTTACGCGAGAACAGCCGGGTCAGCCGCAGCTCCTTGGTGCCCAGCAGGCCTTGGGGCCTGAAAATCATCATCGCAATAAGCAGCGCCGGGTAGATAACCAGACGGTAATCCTTCATAAACCGCAGCTGCTCCTGCAGCATGGTGAGGGCGAAGCTGGCGACCACCGTACCGGTGATGGAGCCCATGCCGCCAAATACCACGATAATAAGGAAATCCACCGATTTGAGGTAGTTGAACATATCGGGGTTGAGGTAGCGATAGTGGCTGGCAAAGAGGGAGCCCGCGACGCCCGCCAGGAAGGTAGAGAAAACAAAAACATAAAGCTTGGTGTAAAAAATGTTGACGCCCATGGCTTCGGAGGCAATCTCGTCATCCCGCACCGAGAGGATGGCCCGCCCGTGGGAGGAGATCAGCAGATGCACCACCGCCAGTATCGAAAGTATCAGACAGATCGACACCCACAGGAAGGTAATCAGGGTGTTAAGCTCGGCGCTGGCGGCCTTGATGCTGAGGCCGGGGATATTCATCAGCCCGGCGGCGCCGCCGGTGAGCTTTTCGAGATTCATAATGACCACACGGATAATCTCACCGAAGCCCAGCGTGACGATGGCGAGGTAGTCGCCCCGCAGCCGCAGAGTGGGTATGCCGATAATCAGCCCCACCGCCCCCGCAATCGCGGCGCTGATGAGCATCGAGGGCAGCAGCGGCAGCCCCGCTTTGAGCAGGATGGCGCTGCCGTAGGCGCCGATGGACATAAAGCCCGCGTGGCCCAGCACCAATTGCCCGGTCATGCCGGTCATCAGGTTGAGGCCCAGCGCCACAATGGCGTAGATGCTGGAGGTGGTCAGGATAGAGGAGGTATATTTATCAAAGATGCCGGTGCCAATCAGGAAACTGAGGATACCGTAAACCACCACGATAAAGATGGTTTGCACCACAAGGGCGTATGCGGTTTTGTTATTTTTTAGCTTATTCATTCCTTACGCCCCCCTTAAACCTTTTCGCGCGTGGCTTTGCCCATGATGCCGCCGGGCTTTGCCATGAGGATGATGATAAGGATGGCGAAGACGATGCCGTCCGCCCAGAGGGAACTGATGTAGCCCTTGGTGAAGGATTCCACCATGCCGATAACCACGCCGCCAATCATGGCGCCGGGGATGATGCCGATGCCGCCCAGCACCGCGGCGATGAAGGCCTTAAGGCCGGGCATGATGCCCATGTAGGGGTTGATTTGGGGGAAGGACACGGCATAAAGGATGCCGGCCGCAGCGCCCAGCGCAGCGCCGATGGCAAAGGTGACGCTGATGATGCTGTTGACCTTGATGCCCATGAGGCTGGCAGCATCCATATCGAATGAAACCGCGCGCATGGCTTTGCCCACGCGGGTGTAGTTGACAATATAATTAAGTACAATCATCAAAACCACCGCAACCACCAGAACCAGCAGTTGCACCGGCGCGATGTAAAAACCGGTGGCGTTTTGTATGGCGTCTGACAACACCTTAAATATATAGAGCGTCCGGTCGTCCAGCTTGGGGTAGGACCGGGGGTTGGGGCCGATGAAGGGCAGGGTTTTACTGCCGTTCTCCAGCAGCATTGAAACGCCGATGGCGGTGATAAGCGCATTTAGCCTCGGGGCCTTTCGCAGCGGCTTATAGCAGATTTTTTCGATGACCACGCCCAGCAGGGCACAGACGGCCATGGCGAAGGCAAAGGCCAGCAGGGTGCTGCCCAGGTTCACTCCTTTGGTTAACACAAAGAACCCGGCGTAGGCGCCGAGCATCAAAAAGTCGCCGTGGGCAAAGTTTATCAGCTTGACGATGCCGTAAACCATGGTGTAGCCCAGAGCAATCAATGCGTAGATGCTGCCGACCGTCAGGCCGATAATCAGCAGCTTGAGAAATGTATCCATATCATCACCTCATATCGGATTTAACCGATGCCGCTCAGACGGCAGATTGCCAACTACGGGTAAAAGCGCAAAGCCCTTCGGCCTGCGCTTTCGCCCGTTGTCAGCTTTTTGGAAATATCGCTGTCGGCCCTAAAGAGGGCTTCTAAAAAGAGCCTGCGTCAGGGGTTAACGGTTTCGTAATAGCGTGCAACCAAGCCGCCGTCGGATTGTTCAACGGCAATCATGACCGCCGATTTCACGGGGTTGCGGTTCTCGTTGAACTTGATGTTGCCGGTTACAAACTTGCCTTCCACCTTGGCCATGGCGTCACGGAGGGCGGCAGGCTCGGTGGAGCCGGCGGCTTCGACGGCTTTGGCCACAATCTTGGCGGCGTCATAGCCCAGAGCCGCGAGGGCGTTGGGGGTTTCTCCGCCGTAGGCAGCCTGATACTTGGCCACGAAGTCTTTTACGTCGGCGTCGTCGGATTCGGGGGCGTAGTGGTTGGAATAGAAGGAGCCCGCCGCTTCCGGCCCGGCGTTGTTGACAATCTCATCCCAGCCGTCGGCGCCCAGCATGATGACTTCGGTCATGCCCTGGTCACGCACCTGCTTGGCAATGAGCGCCACCTGGCTGTAATAGTCGGGGATAAAGATGACATCGGGCTTCTGCTCTTTAATCTTTGCAAGGATAGCGGAAAAATCCTTGTCGTTGATAGAGTAGGCTTCCTTGGCAACCACTGTGCCGCCAAAATCGGCAAAGGATTTTTCAAACTGGGTGGCAAGGCCCTTGGAGTAGTCGTTGCCGTTGTCAAAGACGATGGCTGCTGTCTTTTTGCTAAGGCTCTCGGCGGCAAACTTGGCAACCACAGTTCCCTGGAAGGGGTCGATGAAGCAGGCACCGAACACAAAGTCGCCGGCCAGCGTCACGTTTTCGTTGGTGGAGGAGGTGGTAATCATCGGTATGCCCATCTGCTGTGCAAGGGGCGAGATGGCCAGCGAGCATTTGGAAGCCAGCGCGCCAACGATGACGTGAACATTATCCTTGCTGGTGAGCTTGTTAAAGGCGTCGATGGTTTTTTCGGGCTTGTTTTCATCGTCCTCGACGATAACCTCATAGGTAATGCCTGTGGTGCCGCTCAGGGCGTTGAGCTCGCCAACCGCCATCTTGACGGCGTTTGCGGTGCCGATGCCATAGGCGGCGATATCACCGGTCATGGGCATGATGACCCCAAGCTTCACGGTGATGGGGGTGGAGGAGCCTGGTGCGGGGGTACTGCTGGGGGCCGGCGCGGGGGCATTGGACGAGCAAGCGGTGAGTACCAGAGAGAGAACCAGTATCAGCGAGAGAACAGATGATATTAGCTTGTTCATTCAGCAAAATCCTCCTTAATTATGAAATAAAGGTAAAGAAAGGGCGACTTAACACTCCGGTAAACCGCCATTGCTTTACCTAAACCATTACAGAGAAATTACCACATAAGCTTGCATTTGTCAAGTAATTTGAAGCTTTGGGTTTCATTTCTTGCAAATTCACAAAGGAGGGCCGTTTCAACATGCCGGTGTTTATTCAATTTTTCAATATTTTTTTAACAGTTTCCCCGGGTTTTCCATCCCCCGGCTACCCTTGTCTTGTTTGGAGTACATTTTGTAGCAGGGCGGGGGAAGCTTTTAAAAGGGCGGTTGCAAGTTTTTAAAAAAATCTTTCATTTCCTTGCAGCGTGGCAATCCGGCCCCCAAAACACCCCTGTCATGGGCAAAAGCACAGGCCCCTTCCACAGGGGCCTGCGCCTTAAAGCGCCCAAACGGATTATAGGTTATCCCACTGTTCCGGCCGGGAAACCGGATAAAGCAGCCATACTTAGGGGTTTACAGTGCTGTAGTATTTGGCAACCACGTTGTCGCCTTCTTTTTCGACGCGGATCATAACGGCGGATTTAACCGGGTTACGGTTTTCGTCGAAGGAGATGTTGCCGGTTACAAACTTGCCGGAGATTTTGGCCATTGCATCACGAACGGCGGGGGCTTCGGCGCTGCCGGCATCGCCCACTGCCTTGGCTACCAGCTGCATTGCATCGTAGCCCAGTGCGGCAAAGGCGTTGGGGTCAAGGTTGTTGTAGGCTTCCTTATATGCAGAGATAAAGGATTTTACCTGATCATCGTCAGACTCGGGGGAATAGTGGTTGGAGTAGAAGGAGCCTACGACTTCGTCCTTGGCGTGGTTGATGATTTCGTCCCAGCCGTCGCCGCCCAGAAGGATGACATCATCCATGCCCTGGTCGCGCACCTGCTTGGCAATGAGGGCGACCTTGCTGTAGTAATCGGGGATGTAAAGAACCTCGGGGTCGGAGTTTTTGATGTTGGCAAGGATGGCGGAGAAATCCTGGTCGTTGAGGGAGTAGGCTTCTTTGCCAACAATCTGGCCGCCGTTTTCGGCAAAGGTGGCCTCAAACTGGGTGGTCAGGCCCTTGGAATAGTCGTTGCCGTTGTCGTAAACGATGGCGGCTTTCTTTTTGCCCAGCTCGCCGGTGGCAAACTTGGCGGCTACAATGCCCTGGAAGGGGTCGATGAAGCAGGTACGGAAAACGTAATCGCCAAACTTGGTGACCTCTTCATTGGTGGAGGTGGGGGTAATCATAAGGATATTCTGCTGCTGTGCCAGGGGGGCAATAGCCAGAGAGCATTTTGTGATGGTGGCGCCGATAATCAGGCTGACCTTGTCTTTATCAACCAGCTTGTTAAAGGCATCGACGGCTTTTTCGGGCTTGCCTTCATCGTCCTCGACAATCAGCTCAACCTTTTTACCATTTATGCCACCGGCAGCGTTAATCTGCTCGGCGGCCAGCTTGACGCCGTTGGTGCTGTGTGTGCCGTAGGCGGCAGCGTCACCGGTGATGGAAGTTACTACACCAATCTTAATGGTGTCCCCGGCGGGGGCGGGGGTATTACCCTGTCCCTGCGAGCCGCAGCCGGACAGCGCAACCGCTGCAACCAATACGACGGCGGCAACAAGTGCAAAAATTTTCTTTGTCATCTTCTTCTTCCTCCTATACAAACGTGCGCTGAAAAATCACCTCTACGCTTTAGCGTGTTAATCTTTCTTCGCATTATAGTAGAATTACCATATCCTTGAGGGTTTGTCAAGGAAAAGCCGCCCCGCCAAAATATTTTGGAAGCAGTTACAATAATTGTAAACCTGCGGCCGCATATTTTGGCGGGGTATCAGATGGTTTTATACCACTAAGGGCTTGACGGCTTTTCGCCGCCGTTTACCGGCGCTGCCTTGCCGGGCGGCTGGTTTGGTTTTTCAGCGAAAGCAAAACCGAATAAACGCCGAAGCCCAGCACCATGGCAATCATCGTCCAGATGGGGGCGTCAATCTCGGCCTTGGGGTAGTATCTTGGCGGTAAAGCGGTGTCTCCCCCGTCCTGCGGCTGGTTTGCAGGGAAGATTTCCTGCCCGGTTACCAACAGGCTTTGTACGCCCACGGTGGAAAACTGCCCCTGCACATGGGAAGGCAGGGTGTAGGTGACGGTGGCCGTCGGGGTCTGGCCCAGCTCCACTTTATCAGGCAACTGGTAGGCGGGGGTTATCTCGTGGAGCAGCACTCCGTCGGCCAGCAGCAGGGTGAGCGGCCTTGCCTGAAACAGCATACGGCCCACTTCCCTGCCGTTGTGATAGATTGGCACCGGGGCAGGCTGCTCCAGTTGGTCTTCCGCAACGGTGTAGGAGGTGAAGCTGTTAAAGCCGTACTCAAAAAGCCGGGCGGCTTCCTTAAAGTTTTCGGCCATGACGGTGTTTTTCATCAGGATGCACAGCAGCCTGCGGCCGTCCTTTTCGGCCACCGCCGCCAGCGTGTGCTTGGCTTCTTCGGTCCAGCCCAGCTTACCGCCGGTGCAGTAGGCGTAGTTGTAGCCGTTGTTGACCAGCAGGCCGGTCTGGTTCCAGAAGTAGCGCTCCTTGTCCTGCTTGTTGGTGGGGCCCATGGTGTACTGCACGGTACCCCATATCTGGGTAAAGAGCGGCTGGCGCAGGGCCTGCATGGTGATAAGTGCCAGGTCGCGGGCGGTGGTGTAGTGGTTGGGGTCGGGCAAACCGCTGGGGTTCACAAAGTGGGTGTTGGTGGCCCCCAGCGCCGCCGCACGCTGGTTCATCCTCTCGGCAAAGGCCTCGATGCTGCCCGAAAGATGCTCGGCAACGCCGTTGGCCGCATCGTTGGCCGAGGGCAGCATGGTGGCGTAGAGGGCGTCCAGCAGGGTGAGCTGCTCGCCGTCGGTGAGGGCGATGTGAGAGCACCCGTAGGGCAGAGAAAAAACCGCTTCGCGGCTCATGGTGATAACCTCTTGGGGGTCGCCCTCTTCGGTGGCAATCAGGGCGGTCATAATCTTGGTGAGGCTGGCGGGGTACATCTTTTGGTCCATCCCTTTTTCCAGCAGAATCTGCCCGGTGTCGATATCAATTAAGATGGCGGTTTGTGCCTGGATATCGGGCGCTGCCGCAGCAGCCGATAAGGGCGGGAACGCCGCTGTCCAAAGCAGCATTGCCGCAAAAAAGCCCGCCGCTTTCAGGAGGTGTCTTTTTCTTTGCATATGTCGTCTTCCTGCCTTTTGGTCGTTTTCAGCCCTAAGGCCCGGTTGTTGGGGCTTGCAGAGTTTTGCTTCTTATAAAAAGGGGCCGTTCATTTAGTGTATCAAGGCATGCCGTTAAAATGCGGGCTGCACTGTGTGCCCGGCGTGAGAAGCCGCCCTCTGCCGGCTGCCGGAAAACCGCCGTACCACGGGTGTTTGGAGGCGGATGCGCCCTTTTAGCAGAGCGGCATGGTGTCATTTTCCATCGCTGCGGGCGGGCCTCCAAATAAAGGTATGCCGGTCGGTTGCTGTGATTGTGCCGTGTGTGCGCTGCGGATATGATACAATTCGCCCTTGCAGCGGGCGGGCATCCAAATCCAATCGCGAATATTATAACATATTTTGAACTAAAAATCGCAGCTTTAGTCGCATTTTCAGGAAAAATCGCCGAATTTATAAGAAGTTCAGATTTCTCATCCCGCGCCGCACCAAAAAGCGCCCCCTGGACCATCCCGGCTGCGGTGGCAGCCGGCGGGCAAAGGGGGCGCGGGGATACAAAAATCAGACCGCTTCAAAGGGCTGGGGATAGAGCACCGTGCCCTTAATTTGAGAAAGAACCTGCTGGTTTGGGGCGTAGACCATGAAGTGCTCGTCATTATCCAGCGGGAAGGGCGGCACAATGCCATAGAGGGAGGCCCGTTCAAAGCCGAAGCGGGTGTAGTACCAGCGGTTGCCCAGCACCACCACTATCTTGCAGCCCAGCTCCTCGCATTTTTCGAGGCCGTAGCGCACCAGTTGGGAGCCGATGCCCATCTGCTGAAAATCGGGCAGCACCGCAAGGGGCGCGAGGGCGACGCCGTCGTAGAGGCGGTCGCCATCCTTGATAAGAATCCGACTGAAGAGAATGTGACCCACAATCTGGCCATCCAGTTGGGCGACGAGAGAGAGGGCGCGGATAAAGCTGCCGCTGCTGCGCAGGGCGTCCACCAGCGCGGCCTCCTGCGGCCTGCCGAAGGCAAGCTCGTGGATGCGGCGCACCTGCCCCTGATGGGTGCGCTGTTCGGGCTTGATGATAAGCATTGCTCTCCCCCTGTTCTCTTTTATGCGGCGCCTTTCACAGACGGCGAAAACCTGTAAAGCCTTAAGCGGCAAGCTGCTGCAGATATTCCTCAAGGGTGATGCCCTGCTGCATGATGCTGCGGGCGTGCTCCTGCCCCACATAGCGGAAATGCCAGGGCTCAAAGTAAACGCCGGTAATATCCTCCTTGCCCTCGGGGTAGCGCAGGATGAAGCCATATTCGGCGCAGTTTTCCTTCAGCCATTTGGCCTCCTTAAAGGTGGAAAACTCGGGCAGCAGTTCGGAAAGCTTGGTGTAATAATCGGCCGATACGATATCGGCGGCAAGGCCGGTGACATGCTCGCTGGTGCCGGGCGGGGCCACCCACATCGAGGCCTCTTTTTCGGCCTGCTCCTTGCTGTAGCCGGCGGCGATGTATTCGCCCACCTTGCTGTCGTAGAGGTAGGCGCTGCGGGCAAAGGGCCGGTAGGTGGAAACAATGCTGAGCTTGATGCCCTCGGCGGCGGCGTCACCAAGCATCTTTTCAAAATCGCTCTTGATGCGCTTATCCACCTGGAAGCCCCGCAGGTCCACCAGCTCCACATCCAGCTCCTTATCTATCCGGCTGGCCTTGCTCACCAAAATGAGCCGCCAGTCGCCCTGCGGTTTGGGTTCCGCCGCCGAGGATGAGGCCGAGGTCTGGCTGGTGAAGGAGGGCTGGGACTCCGAGGACGGTGGAGGCTCCGGCTCCTGCGACGAGGAAGGCTCGGGCTCGGGCAGGCTGCTGCTGTCGGGTTGCCCGGTGGAGGAGGACGGCTCAAGGGGAGGCTCCTCCGGGGTGAGCAGCCGGGCCCCCGCGTAGGCCAGCGCTGCGGCCAGCAGGACGAACACCACCAAAAAGATGGGGGCATAGTTTATTCTTTTGGTTTGACGGCGTCGCTTCATCATGGTTCCTCCATTGGGATGGGCTGGGGCAGTCCATCGGGGTTTATTGCGTCGCTGTGCAGGGCGCTATAGTATCTCCAGCACGCCTGCGATAATCGAAAGCGCGCAGAGGGGGGCGGTTTCACACCGCAGGATGCGTGGGCCGAGGGAGCAAATCTGCACCCCCTGCGCCTCGGCATGGGCTACTTCTTCCGGCTCAAAGCCGCCCTCGGGGCCGGTCATAATTGAGATGCCGCCCTCGGGCCTGCCCAAAGCCTTGCCCAGAGGCAAAGTGGCCTCCTCATAAAAGAGTATCGCTTTTGGGTCCTTTTTCATGCAGGAAATTGCTTCCCCAAAATCGAGGGGCTGGGCGATGGCGGGAATGCGCCCCCGACCCGACTGCTTGGCCGCCTCGGCGGCAATCTTTTGCCAGCGCTCCACCTTGCGGGCCAGCGCGGCGCTTTCGGGACGGGAAACGCAGCGTTTGGTCTGCACCGGCACCACCTGCGTCGCCCCCAGCTCCACCGCTTTCTGGACGATGAGCTCCAGCTTATCCCCTTTACAGAGGGCCTGATAGAGGGTGATGGGCACCGGCGGCTCGCCTGCCGACCGCTGCCGCGATACCACCTGCGCCGTCACAAGCTGAGAGGTCACCTCGCAGGCGGTGCAGAGGTAATCGCTGCCGTTGCCGTCGCAGACGGTGAGCTGTTCCCCCGGCTTCAGCCGCAGCGCCCGGGCCAGATGGGCGGCGTCCTCCCCGGTGATGCACACCCGGTCGCCGCTGATATCGGCGCTAAAAAATCTGGGCATATGGTTTTCCCCGCTTCATACAGATTGCAAATTACAGATTTGCCGCCGGGCCTTTGGCACAGCGGCGGGTTACGCCCGCGGGCTGAACCGTCTGTTGGTTCACCGCAGAGCGGTATTACAGCTTTTTATAGGCCAGAATGGCGACCCAGCCGCCCTGTTCGTCCACCCGCTCGACCACCAGGCCCGCGGCCTGCAGGGCGGCGACGGCTTCTTCGCGCCGCTGGTCGATGATGCCCGAGGCCACCAGCGCCCCACCCACCCGCAGATGGGTATGGATGGCGGGGGCCAGCGCGATGATGGCGTCGGCCACAATGTTGGCGGCCACCACGTCATAGGCGTTTTCGCCAAGGCGGCGGGCGGCCTTTTTATCGGTGATTAAGTCGAGGCAGAGGGCGGCGAAGCTGCTGCTATCCCACCCCTGCTGCCGCAGGTTCTCGGTGGCAACCCGCACCGCATGGGGGTCGATATCCACCCCCACGGCGCTCTTTGCGCCCAGCGCCAGCGCCACCATCGACAGAATACCGCTGCCGGTGCCCATATCCAGCAGGGTGCCGCCCTGCTGCACCACCTCCTCCAGCATGCGGATGCATAGCTGGGTGGTGTGGTGGGTGCCGGTGCCGAAGGCCATGCCGGGGTCGAGGCGCACCACCACCTCGCCGGGGGCAGGGGTATAGGGCCCCCATGTGGGACAGACCACAACCCGGCCGCCCACCTTGACGGGGTGGTAATACTTCTTCCAGCTTGTGGACCAGTCCTCCTCCGACACCTGCTGGGTATCCAGCGTGAAGGGGATTCCCTCGGCGTTCAGGCGCTCGGTGATGAAGGAGGCGGCCTCGCCGGGGTTTTCCTGCGGGCTGATATAAAGGTGAATGATGGCGGTGGCGCGGTCACGGTTCATCAGCTCTTCGTCGATTAAATCGACATGGGCAATCTGGGGCGCCTGCTCCATCAGGTCGGAGTAATCCTCGATATAGATGCCGTAGGGTACCGTCATCTGCGCAATGGCAGAGGCGGTTTCAAGGTGGGCTGTGTCTATTTTTAGTTTAATTTCTGTCCAATTGTTTTGCATAGTCTGACACCTTCTTCCCTTTTTCATTCAGGCGGCCTTACCACAAAAGCCTGTGTAAAGCCGCCTGACGACGCGCGGGGCCTGCCGCCCTCTATTTTTCTCTGCCCTCTCTGAATTTATCAAAAAAGCTTTTGCGTTTTTCATAGTTTTTATCGGTGGTCAGCTGCTCGAAGCTGCGCAGGGCATCCTTCTGCTTGCCGGTGAGGTTTTTGGGCACCTCAACGAAAATTTTAACATACTGGTCGCCACGGTCGCGGCCGTTGAGATAGGGCACGCCCTTGCCCCGCAAGCGGAACACGGTGCCGTTCTGGGTGCCTTCTGGAATGTTGTAGCGCACCTTGCCGTCCACTGTAGGGACGGTGATTTCATCCCCCAGTACAGCCTGTGTGTAGGTAAGGGGGATGTCGCACCAGATGTCGAAGCCGTCCCGCTCAAAAAGGGGGTCAGGCCGCACCAGCACGGTGACGGCTACGTCGCCCGCCGGGCCGCCGTTGACGCCGTGGTCGCCCTGCCCGCGCAGCACAAAGCTTTGGCGGTTGTCGATACCCGCCGGGATGGTGACCTCCAGCCGTTTATGCACCCTGACCCTGCCCAGCCCCTTGCATTTGGGGCAGGGCTCCTTGATGACCTTGCCCTTGCCCGAGCACCGGGAGCAGGCGCGGGTGGACTGTATCACCCCAAAGGGGGTACGCTGCTGTGTACGCACCTGGCCGCTGCCGCCGCAGTCGGGGCAGGTTTCGGGCGAGGTGCCCTTGGCCGTGCCCTTGCCGCTGCATTCGGCGCAGGTTTCGAGCCGGCTGATGTTAATTTCTTTTTTACAGCCCTGAACCGCTTCCATAAAGGTCAGGGCAATATCGGCGGAAACGTCGTTGCCCCGCATCGGCCCATTGGGGTCGCGGGCGCGGGTAGAGCCGCCAAAGCCGAAGCCACCGGAAAAGATATCGCCAAAGATATCGCCGAGGTCGCCAAAGCCACCGAATCCGCCGAAGCCACCGCCTTGAGAGGCATAGTTGGGGTCCACCCCGGCATGGCCAAAGCGGTCGTAATTGGCCTTTTTCTGGCTGTCGGAGAGCACCTCATAGGCTTCGCTGACCTCTTTAAATTTTGCCTCGGCTGTTTTGTCGCCGGGGTTCAGGTCAGGGTGGTATTGCTTGGCAAGCTTGCGATAGGCCGTTTTAATCTGGTCCTCGCTGCTGTCCTTGCCAACCCCCAGCACCTCATAATAGTCTCTTTTATCCGGCAAATTATCTCACCCTTTAATTAAAAATCGCATGTCTTGGGCATCGGCTTGCCCACCGGGCGGGGTCGGCCCCGCGGCAGGCGGCCGGTTTTGCCCAAACCAGACAGTCATTATTCTATCACATTTTATGCGCGCTTGCCTACCCGGTGCGCAGCCGCCCGCGGGCCGCCGCCCTTTGGCCTGCTCCTCGCGGCCTGAAATTACTTTTACGCCCACAAGGGGGGAGGCCTCTGGCCGGACAAAGCCGCCGGCCCTGCCGCATCCGCCATCCCCCTTGTGAGCGTCCTATAAAAATGCAAGCTTACGAAATATATCGCGCAGGCGGACATGCGCCACCGGAGCGATTCCTCTAAAATTGCTCGCGGTGAGCGGGCGGTTTTGCTTGGGGGTGTTCACGAGGGGGACGGCTGGACGCAAAACCCGCGGGGTTTGCGCAGGACACGAAGTCCCCCTCGTGGAGGGTGTCAATTCCTTGACACCCTCAAAAATGGTCTGCCAATACAGCAGACCATTTTAATGCGCCGGCGCCGGGCCGTCCGCATGGGCTGTCTGCCGGTTGTAGTTGACGCCTCCGGGCCGCCGGGTTATAGCTATACCAATTCCGGGTTGGGTTGTTGCAGCCGGTGCTGCCTGCCAGATGAAAGGATGCTTTTCACCGCCCGGCGGGGTTATTTGTTGTTGTCGTCTACTTCCTGATAGTCTGCGTCCACATAACCTTCGCCCTGCGGGGGCTCAGGCTGGCCGGGTGCGCCGCCCTGCGGGTTTGCCGCCTCGTAAACCTTGGAGGAAACCTCGAAGAACTTGGTCTGCAGTTCCTGTTGGCGGCTGTTAATCAGGTCGGTATCGGTGCCCCTTAGCGCCTCTTTGAGGGCGTCAATCTTGGCGGTCAGGTCGGATCTGTCGCCTTCGGCAATCTTGTCGCCCAAATCCTTGATGGCCTTTTCAGACTGGTACACCATCTGGTCGGCGTTGTTGCGGGCGTCGATGGCCTCGCGGTTTTTCTTGTCCTCTTCGGCAAACTGCTCCGCGTTTTTCACCGCTTTTTCGATGTCGTCCTTGGACATGTTGGTGGAGGAGGTGATGGTGATATGCTGCTCCTTGCCGGTGCCCAAATCCTTAGCCGAAACATGCACGATGCCGTTGGCGTCGATATCGAAGGTGACCTCTATCTGGGGTACGCCGCGGGGAGCGGCGGGGATGCCGTCCAGCTTGAACATGCCCAGCGTTTTATTGTCACGGGCCATCTCGCGCTCACCCTGCAGCACATGCACCTCAACCGAGGTTTGGCCGTCGGCGGCGGTGGAGAAGACCTGACTCTTTTTGGTGGGGATGGTGGTGTTGCGCTCGATGATTTTGGTGGAAACGCCGCCCAGCGTTTCGATGCCCAACGACAGGGGGGTTACGTCCAGCAGCAGCAGGCCCTTGACGTCGCCGCCCAGCACGCCGCCCTGAATGGCCGCGCCCACCGCAACGCATTCGTCGGGGTTGATGCCCTTAAAGGGCTCTTTGCCCATGTAGTTTTTAACCGCGTCCTGCACGGCGGGAATGCGGGTGGAGCCGCCCACCAGCAGAACCTTATGGATATCGGAGGGCTTAAGACCGGCGTCGCTCATAGCCTGCTTCACAGGCTTCATGGTGGCTTCTACCAGGTCGGCGGTGAGCTCGTTGAACTTGGCGCGGGTGATGGTGACGTCGAAATGCTTGGGGCCGCTGGCGTCGGCGGTGATGAAGGGCAGGTTGACGTTGGCGGTGGTCATGCCCGAAAGGTCAATCTTCGCCTTCTCGGCGGCTTCCTTCAAACGCTGCATAGCCATTTTGTCGCCGCGCAGGTCGATGCCGCTATCCTTCTTAAACTCGTCGATGAGGTAGTTTACAACTCTTTCGTCAAAGTCGTCGCCGCCCAGCTTGTTGTTACCGGCAGTGGCGAGAACTTCCTGCACGCCGTCGCCCATTTCGATGATGGAAACGTCGAAGGTGCCGCCGCCGAGGTCGTAGACCATAATTTTCTGCTCCTGCTCTTTGTCGATGCCGTAGGCAAGGGCAGCCGCCGTGGGCTCGTTGATGATGCGCTTGACCTCAAGACCGGCGATGCGGCCGGCATCCTTGGTGGCCTGACGCTGGGCATCGGTAAAATAAGCGGGCACGGTGATGACCGCCTCGGTTACCTTTTCGCCCAGATAGGCTTCGGCGTCCGACTTCAGCTTTTGCAGCACCATGGCGGAAATCTCCTGCGGGGTGTAGCCTTTGCCGTCGATGTTCACCTTATAGTCGGAGCCCATCTGACGTTTGATGGACATGACGGTTCTTTCGTGGTTGGTGACCGCCTGCCGCTTGGCAACCTGACCCACCATTCTTTCGCCTGTTTTAGAAAAAGCCACCACCGACGGGGTTGTTCTGGCGCCCTCGGCGTTGGGGATAACAACCGTTTCGCCGCCTTCCATAACCGCGACGCAGGAGTTGGTGGTTCCCAAGTCAATGCCGATAATTTTTCCCATAATACAATTCCTCCCTGTGCTTACTTTACTGCACGCTATAATTCAGAATAATACTGTTTTTGATTGTGTTGTTATGTTTTCTCCCCGCCTGCGGCGGAGGAGAAACAAGAGGGTTTGCCTGTGCCTTTAACGCACACTATCATTAAATAATGCGATTTTGTGTTTGCATTTTCCCTTCGCTTGCGGCTTGGGAGAATACGCCGGTTCTTTTGTGTCTTGTCTCACCTGTTTATTGTTTAAGTTTTTCTGTTTTTCATGCAAAGGTGCCGGGTTTGGGTCAGTTGGCTGTCTTTACCATGGCGCACCGCAGCAGCCTTTCGCCGCGGCGGTAGCCCTTTTGCAGCACCTCGACAACGACATTTTCGCCGAGTGCCTCATCCTCAACATGCATCACCGCGTGGTGCAGGTTGGGGTCAAAGCCCTCGCCGGGCGCGCCCAGCTCTTCAACGCCAAGGCTGGAGAAAAATTCTTTCAGCGAGCCGACAATCATCTCCATCCCCTTTTTGTATTCGGGGTCGCTGCACGGGCTGCCCATCGCCCGCTCGAGGTCGTCTACAAAGGGCAGCAGGCGGGTCAACAGCCCGGCCTCCGCTTCGGGGTAGAGGCTCTCGCGCTCGCGGGCGGTGCGCTTGCGGTAGTTGTCATATTCCGCCAGCATCCTGAGATATTTATCGTTGAGGGTAGCGTGTGCCTCCTTCAACCGGGTCAGCTCATCCTGCTGCTCCTGCGTGTCGGCAGCCTCGGGCTGCTGGGGGGCCGGGTTGTTTTCCTCCTGATTTTGGAGGTCGTCGAGTTTCTTTTCGTCCGCCAAAAGATGATTCCCCTTTCGGTCTGCTGCGCAGACTCCGTAATAATGCTTTATGCAGATGAGCGCCCCGTCTTTGCGGCGGAGGCCCGGATTATGTCGGTAAGAAGGCTATTGCTCCTCCAGCGTTTCGGAAAGCAGCCGCCCCAGCGTTTCGGTGAAGTACTGGATATGGGGCACCAGCTTGGCGTAATCCATCCGCACGGGGCCGATGATGCCCACCGCCCCGGCGTTGCTTTCGCCGATTTTGAAGCGGGACACAATCAGCGACGAGCCGGAAAGCTCCATGGGGGCGTTCTCTTTGCCGATGGTAATCTGCACCCCGCCTTGCTCGCCCGCAATGAGGCCGACCACCTCTTCGCGGCGGCCCAGCAGCCCGAAAAGCTCGTGGGCTATCTGGCGAAGCTCCTCATAACTTAGCAGGTTTGCCGCACCCCGCTGAAAGTACTGGCCGTCGTTGGTTTCTTTGCAAAGCTCAAAAATGGCCAGCAGAAGGGGGTTAAACAGGCGGGCATATTCGCCCAGCGCCGTGGTGGCAGAGTGGATAAACCTTGCGGAGATTTCGTTCAGGCTGATACCGGCCAGACGGCCGTTGGCAAAGTTGGTGAAAAACTCGGCTATTCTGGGGGTGACCTCAAAATCCACCCGGCAGACCTTGTTTTTGATAACCCCGTTGGAGGCCACCACCAGTATCACCACCGTGCGGTTGCTGACACGTATCAGCTCGATGCGCTTAACGTAAACATCCTTTGGGGTAAAGGTGGTGGAAACGGTGGCAAACCTGGTGTGGCTGGCCAGCGCCTGCGCGGCGTCCGCCAGCAGCTTGTCGGGGTCGGGGTTGCCCACGTTGAACAGGGCGTCGATTTCGTCCTTTTCTTCCTGCGTCAGCGGCTTAAACCGCACCAGACGGTCGATATACATCCGGTAGCCCAGATGAGAGGGCACCCGCCCGGCCGAGGTGTGGGGCTGCTCGATGAGCCCCATCTCAAAAAGGGCGGCCATATCGTTGCGCACGGTGGCGGGTGAAACCTCACCCCCCAGCAGATAGGCTACCAGCTTGGAACCCACCGGCTCGCCGGTGGTGATATAGGTTTCCACAATGGCAGCAAGAACACGCAGCTTTCGTGCGTCCAGCTCCATCTGCCATCACCGTCCCTCGCTCGGTTTTAGCACTCAATCTATATGAGTGCCAGTGATTATAATGTAACATCGCCCCACCCTGATGTCAAGGGCTTTCACAGATTGTTTACAATTTTTTTAGCACTCTCAAGAGGAGAGTGCTAAAAGCTTTTAAGTGATGAAATTGTTGCTTCTTTTGGCCCCCGCAGCGGCGCAAAACAGGCCGGTTATTACCGCTCCCGTCTGATGGAGAGGCAGGCAAGGGCGATGTTTTCGACGGCGATAAACACCGTTACCCACAGGGAGGCGGAAAAAGCCCGGAAGAACCGGTAGACCGACCAGCCGTTGTCACCAAAAAAGGGACGAAACAGGCTGATGCACGCGATGCCGTCGTTAAGCTCGGTGAAGGTGGCGTTGAGATAGTTCAGCGCCAAATCTGCCGTGACAAACAGCGAAACTGCCAACAGACACAGAGAAAAAATCCGAGTTCTTTTCAGCATGGCGGTGTTTCCTTTCTTGCTGCCGGGTGTTTCCCCTTTGGCTCAGGCCAGCAGCCCGGCCAACTGCTCGGGGGTGATGCCGTGGATATAATGGCCCAGGTCGATTTCCTTTGCGGCGGCCAGCAGCTCGTCGTAGCGGTGGCGCACACCCACAAACTGCTGTTCCAGCTCGGATTTGTCGCCCATGCCAAAAAAGTCGCCCAGAATGCCCAGCGAGGTGATGCGCCCGTCCTCTACGCAGACGCGGGCTTCCACAATGCCAAAATCAAACCGCTGCTCTTTGGCAATGTCGCATTTGGGAGAGGAGCCGAAGTTCCAATCCCACTGGCCGTATTTTTCGTCCACCAGCTTCTGCACCGCGGCCAAATCCTGCCGGGTGAGGTCGTAGGCGGCCAGCTCCGGCACATGGGCCAGCAGGTAATCCTCCAGCCCTTGCTGGAACTCCTCGGCGGTCATCGATTTTTTCAAGTGGGAAGCGATGTTGGTGACCCGGCTGCGCACCGACTTGACCCCCTTGCTCTGGATTTTGATATCCCGCGGGCGCAGCGCCCCCACCAGATTGGACATATTCAGCGAAAACAGCAGGGTGCCATGGTGCATAATGCGGTTGTTTTTCACCGTCTGGGCGTTGCCGGATATCTTCATATCCTCGACCGTCAGATCGTTGCGTCCCGAAAGGCGGGCGTCCACCCCCAGGCTGCGCAGGTAGTCGCGGATGGGGGCGGTGAACTTATCGTAGTTGTTGAAGTCGCCCTCCTGATACCGCTCGATAAAGGTGAAGTTGATGTTGCCCAAATCGTGAAACACCGCCCCGCCCCCGGTCATGCGGCGGATGACGGTGATGTTGTTTTGCTGTACAAAATCGAGGTCGATTTCCTCGATGGCGTTCTGGTTGCGGCCGATGATGACCGCTTTTTGGTTGCGCCAAAGGCAGACCACCTCTTCGGTAAAGGTGGTGAGCAGGTGTTCTTCCAATGCAAGGTTGAATGCCGGATCATGGTTTGGATTACGTACAAGCAGCATGGGTGGCTCCTTTCGTTGGTAACAGGTTGCAGAGCAGGCGCGGGGCCGTGGCTCCTGTTCATTTTTGACCGGCGCTTATATTGGGGCGCCGGGCCGGAATTATAATCTATATTAAAGGTTTTCGCGTCCGGCTGTCTAATGATTTTAGCGGGGGCCGAAGCAGCAGTCCCTCCTAGCCTCCGGCGGGAATGGTATTACCTGCACTAATCATATCGGGAGTTTAACCAAGCTAAACTCACCCCCTAGCCCCCTCCCATTGCCCAACAACGATAAAGCGGCAAGACCACTGCAATGGAAGGGGGCCATTAAGCGGGGGCCTGCGGCCCCCGCTCCCCGCGTTGTGCGCACGACAAAAATTATCTTATCAAACCGACGACCGGCTGGCGAAGGGCAGTGGGTAAAGAGCAGACTTTAGAATATGGGTCACCGGTGTTCCCCCGGTATATACCACTGGCGGTTATTGTGCTTGGCAGAAAATGCCGCTGCCTAAGAGGGGCCACGCGGCGCATTTGATTGACGAAGCGGCCGGCGTAAGGGTATAATATTTTAAATCGGCCCGGTTGGGCGGCAGCTCTTGCTGGTAATTTCCTTTTGGGGCGGCGGCACAGCGCCCATACTATCATCTACAATCATTTAGCGTTGGGAGTGCTTTACAGATTAAACAGTATTTATGGATTCTATTTATTTCGATGCTGCCCATTGTGGAGCTGCGGGGCGCGCTGCCTGCGGCGGCCCACCTTGACCTGCACTTTCTGCCCAGCTATCTGGTGGCGGTGCTGGGCAATCTGCTGCCGGTGCCTTTTTTGATTTTATTTTCAAAAAAGCTGCTGAAATGGCTTTCGGCCCAGCCGGTGGTGGGCGGCTTTTTTACCCGCTACATCGAAAAGGCCAACCAAAAGGCCGCCCGGCTGGGCAAGTATGAGCTGCTGGGGCTTTGGCTCTTTGTGGCGGTGCCGCTGCCGGTGACCGGCGCCTGGACAGGGGCGGTTATCTCAGCCATTTTGCAGCTGCGGATGCGCCCCGCCTTTATCAGCATCGCCCTTGGGGTGATGACCAGCGGCGTGATTGTGGGGATTATCTCTTACGGGATATCCGGCCTTTTCAGCCTGCTGGCCGCCTGAGCGGTTTATCCTTCTATTTAAATAATGATTAGCACCCCGGCGGTAGGGGCGGTGAGATAAGATAACAGACCTTGATGCGGTTATTGCAAACCGCATCAAGGTCTGTTATTATCCAAAATAGAACTGCAAGCATGGGAAGTGCAGCTACACTTCCAGAGTACTTTTTGTTGGGTATCCCCCCTTGCCCGCATTCGCTAAATGGGGCTATGAATAGCTGTTTTGTATTCATCAGGCATTAAAGATAAACTTCGGAAATTTATAGTATCGGAGGTATTGGTGTTATGGGGGATAAACCGAAAATAAAAATGTATGCATTGACGCTGGACTGCAAAGACCCGTATGAATTAGCAAAATTCTATGCGGGACTGCTCCAATGGGAAATACCGTTTTATGATGAAGAATACGCATGTGTTGGCGCTCCGGGAACGCATCAGGGAACATATCCCGGTATAATGTTTCAAAAGAATCCTGACTATAAACCGCCTGTGTGGCCGTTAAAGCCCGATGCCCAACAACAAATGGCGCATATAGATTTCGCCGTTAATGATTTGGAAAAAGCGGTTCAACATGCAATCTCTTGTGGAGCAGCAATCGCAGAGGAGCAATTTTCTGATAGCTGGAGTGTTATGTTTGACCCCGCAGGGCATCCTTTTTGCTTATGTCAAATGGCATCAGTTTTTGAAAGCGCCCATTTTGCACTATTATAAAAAGTTGCAAAACTGAATGGTATCAGCATTTTCACGTTTGCCTTAGTTACAATAGACACGCAATAGCCCGGTTACCGCCACAAAGCAAAAACGGTGAGGATTTTTCCTCACCGTTTTTGTTTTTATGTTACCGCCCCTTATAGCCGGGGGCGTGTTTGTATATTGCTATACGTTTTTAATGAGCTGGCGGTAGAATTCCACTGCCTTGGCAATGGCCGATATATCCACGTTTTCGTCGATGGCATGCATGGCAGACATCTGCTGGGCGCTCATATAGATGGGAGAGAAACGCACGCAGCTGTCGCTGACTTCATTGAAGTGGCGGCAGTCGGTGCCGCCCACCAGAACGTAGGGAATGGCAGGCACGCCGGGGTAGACCTGCTCCAACGCCTTGACCAGAGCGCCGTAGCCCTCTGAATCGATTTTGGTCACCGGGGTGCTGTCGCGCCCGCCCTCGTACTCCACCTCGATGTTGAACCGGGCGGCGATGCTCCGCAGAACGTTCAGCGCCTCCTCAGAGCTTTGGTTGGACATAAAGCGCAGGTTGCAGTTGACCCATGCCTGCTGGGGTATGACGTTGCGGCCGCCGCTGCCCTGTGCCATGGTGAAGGCGCAGGTGGTACCCAGCATGGCTTCCATCTGCAGGTTGATGCTGGGCATCATCCGTTTCAGCACCGGCCCAAAGAGCCAGAGGTTGGCAAAAAGGATGCGGTAGCCGAAGCTCATGTAAGGCACCAGCTGGCTGTACATGGTGCGCACCGCGGGGGTGAAGTCGCGGCGGAAAGGACGCTTACGCTCGATGTAGGCCATGCATTTGCCCAGACGTACCAGCGGGGTATCCTTGCCGGGGGCGCTTGCGTGGCCGCCGGTGGATTTCGCCACCAGCTTAGCGTCGCCGTGGCCTTTTTCCATCACGCCTACCATGGCGAACAGACCCTCGATGCCGGGGAGCGAAGCCTCCTGTATGGCGCCGCCTTCATCCAGCACCAGCATGGGGCGGATGCCTCTCTCCTTGAGGTAGGCAACAGCCGATGGGGCCCCGGGGCCCGAAATCTCCTCGTTGTTGGAGGAGGAGATGTAGATATCCCGTGTGAAGGTGCAGCCCTCGGCCAGCAGCTCCTCGATGGCCTGGGTCAGGGCGCAGAGGGCGCCCTTGGTGTCCACCGCGCCGCGGCCCCATACCTTGCCGTCGGCAATCTCGCCGCCGAAAGGGGGGTGGCTCCACTGCCCGGTGGCCTCTACCACGTCCATATGGGACATGAGCACCAGCGGGGGCAGGGAGGAATCCTTGCCGGGAACGCGCCAGAGCAGCGCGCCGTCAAAATTATGTTTTTCCGCAACCCCTGCCACATGGGGGAAGAGCTCCTCCATCAGCTGGTGAAAGCGATTGAACTTTTCCATGTCGGTCATCCCGTGACCCGAGATGGTTTCGTGGGCAAGCATGCGGGCAAGCTTGCCGGCGGTTTCGTCGGCCTTGGCCTGGTCGACGGTGGGGGTAAACTTTTTCACCGTTTCCCTGGCGCCGAAGCCGGCGCGGATGGCGCGGATAACCGCCACCACCAGCAGCAGTGCCGCCAACTGTGCCAGCACCCCAAGGATGTTCAGAACTGTGTCAATCATACCTTTTTAACTCCTATGTACTTTCTTTTAAGATATAGTTTAGCATATTTTTTGCCGGGGCGCCATTGGCAGACTGCCGGAGATACCGGAAGCCCATCCACTTTTGCAGGCCCGCGGCCGTGGGGCGGCATTCATATCCCCCGCCGCCCGCGGGCGGCAGGGGATTTTTGGGTCTGCCGACGTTATTTCTGCTCCAGCCTGTTGCGGATGGTGTCTGCAATCAGGTTGGCCATGTCGCTGATCTGCTGGTGGCTCTTGCCCTCCACCATGATGCGGATAAGCGGCTCGGTACCAGAGGCCCGCACCAAAATACGCCCGTCGCCCGCCAACTGGTCGTTGCAGTGGGCGATACATTTGCTCACCCCTTCGTCCAGCTCCCAGTTGCATTTCATATAGGTATCGGCCCGCAGGTTGACCAGCACCTGAGGATACTCGTTCATCACACCGACCAGTTCGCTGAGGGGGCGGCCGGTTTTTTTCATCACGCCCAGCAGCTGCACCGCCGTCAACTGCCCGTCGCCGGTGGTCATATGCTCTAAAAAGATGATATGGCCCGACTGCTCACCGCCGATGATGTGGCCTTTTTCCAGCATGCGCTCCAGCACATAGCGGTCGCCCACCTTGGTGGCCTCGGCGGAAATCCCCTGCTCCCGGGCAAACTCGAAGAAGCCGAAGTTGCTCATCACCGTCACCACAACGGCGTCGTTTTTCAGCCGCCCCTGCTCCCTGAGCCAATGGGCCAGTATCGCTATCATCTGGTCGCCGCTGACGGCGTTGCCTTTCTCATCCACCACGAGGCAGCGGTCGGCGTCGCCGTCAAAGGCCAGACCCGCGTCGAAGCCGCCCGCCTGCACCAGTTTGGCCAGCCGCCCCATATGGGTCGAGCCGCAGTCCTGATTGATGTTGACCCCGTCGGGGCTGCTGTGGAGGATGGTGCATTCGGCCCCCAGTTCCTCAAAGAGCGCCTTTGCGGTGGCGGAGGCGCTGCCGTTGGCACAGTCGATAGCCACCCGCAGGCCGGTGAGGTCGCCCTCCAGCGTGGAGACCACATGGCGGATATACTGCTGCACCGCCTGATGGTCCTCGGTGACCCGGCCCACATGCCCGCCCCATTTCACAGTGTAGGGGATGGCGTTATCCAGCACGATGCTTTCTATTTCATATTCCTCTTCGTCGGTCAGCTTAAAGCCGCTGGAGCCAAACAGCTTGATGCCGTTGAACTCGGCGGGGTTGTGGGATGCCGAAATCATAACGCCTGCGTCCGCCCCCAACTGCTGCACCAGATAGGCCACCGCGGGGGTGGGCACCACCCCGAGGCGGATGACGTCGGCCCCGGCGGAGCACAGCCCGGCGGTGATGGCGCAGTCCAGCATATCCCCTGAGATGCGGGTATCCTTACCGATGATAAATAACGGGCGCTTACCCTTTTCTTCCTCTATAATCATAGCCGCCGCCCGGCCGATATTGGCTGCCAGCTCGCAGCTGATTTCAGTATTCGCAATTCCTCTCGCACCGTCGGTGCCAAATAACCTGCCCATTGCATTGCTCCTTTCACCCTGTAAGCTGATTTTATTCGCTTTTTATTCTATCACAATCCCCTCTCTTTGGCACTATTGTGCCGCGCTCTATTTTGTGAAAATTAATACGAAAGCGGGTGCATCCTCCTCCCCGGAGGGGTGCCGAAGGCCAAGGCAGTTTATCCGCCCCGCGGGGATGGCGGGCGCCGCTGCCATCGGCCCCTATAAAAAGAAATTCGGCCGCCCTGCAAAATAGGCCGCTTTTGCTGTAAAACAGCGCCGGTTGTGTTATATTTATTATTGGAAAAAAGACTTTTATAACGGGGGACGGCTATGACCATTCAAAAGCTGAGATATATCATAGAGATTGTGGCCTGCGGTTCTATCAACGAGGCGGCCAAGCGGCTGTTTATCACCCAGCCCAGCCTTTCGGCGGCGGTGCGCGAGCTGGAGGACGAGGTCGGCATTCAGATTTTTCAGCGCAGCAGCCGGGGGGTGACCCTTTCGCCACAGGGGGCCGAGTTTTTGGGCTATGCCCGGCAGGTGGTGGAGCAGGCCGACCTGCTGGAGCGCCGCTATCTGGACGTGAAGCCTCAGCGGCAGCAGTTTGCCATCTCTACCCAGCATTATGCCTTTGTGGTCAGCGCCTTTGTAAATTTAGTGAAGCAGTACGGCTCAGATGAGTACGAGTTCACCTTCCGTGACACCCAGACCCACGAAATTTTGGAGGATGTACGCAACCTGCGCAGCGAGGTGGGGGTGCTGTACCTCAACGACTTTAACAGCAAGGTGCTGACCCATCTCATCAGGCAGTACGGGCTAGAGTTTCACGAGCTTTTTACCGCCAAGCCCCATATTTTTGTAAGCTCTAAAAACCCGCTGGCCAAGAAAAAGAGCGTGGTGTTAGAGGATTTGGAGCAGTACCCCTGCCTTTCCTACGAGCAGGGGGAATACAACTCCTTCTATTTTTCGGAAGAGATACTGAGCACCCTGCCCCATAAAAAGACCATCCGGGTTTCTGACCGGGCCACCATCTTCAACCTGATGATCGGGCTTTCGGGCTACACCATCTCCACCGGGGTCATCAGCCCCGAGCTTAACGGCGAGGATATTGTGGCTATCCCTCTGAAGGTGAATGAGCGCATCACTGTAGGCTGGATTGCACATAAGAAGGTGACCCTCAGCAAGCTGGCCCAGCAGTTTGTGGAGGAGCTGAAGCTGGCCACCCGCAACCCCAAATAACGCCGCCTTTGGGCGGCGCGCTTACGCTGCCTATACGCCTGAATCGGGCGTATGAACAACTTGTACCGCCGCATAAGATGATAGTCAAAGGCGGTGAACGAGATGTATTCTGCAATGATTTTCTTTGCGCTGTGCAACCTGCTTTATCTGGCTCTGCACGTGGCGGGCAACGGTTCCTTCCCCAAGCCGCTTTCGGCAAAGGCCGAGCGGGAGTGCCTGCAGCGCATCCGCAAGGGGGATATTACAGCCCGCAACACCCTGATTGAGCATAACCTGCGGCTGGTGGCCCACATTATCAAAAAGTATTACTCCAACATCAAGGACCAGGACGATTTAATCTCTATCGGCACCATCGGGCTGATTAAGGCGGTTTCGACCTTTGATTATGAGAAGGGCACCCGCTTTGCCACCTATGCATCGCGCTGCATTGAAAATGAGATTCTCATGCACTTCCGCTGCCGGAAAAAGTCGGCCTCGGATGTGTATATCAACGACCCCATCGACACCGACAAGGACGGCAACGCCCTGACCCTCATGGACATTATGGCCGATGAGGACAATGTTCTGGATAAGATTGATTTGCAACTGAAGTCGGAGCAGCTGCACCGCTATATCAACACCCTGCTGGACCCCCGGGAGCGCCAGATACTGACCCTGCGATATGGGCTGGGGGGTATCCGCCCCCTGACCCAGAGGGAGGTAGCGGCAAAGCTGGGGATTTCGCGCTCCTATGTATCGCGCATTGAAAAGAAGGCCATCGTTACCCTTAAGGATAAATTCATGGTGGAGTGCCCCGCCGAATTTGAGTCCTGAGCCGGGCCGGGCCATGACCGGCGGCACCCCGTACCGTTAACAGGCGCTAAATCTGTTGTGTTTTGGCCGGATAAATGGTACAATCCAAGCGGCGGACAGCTGTACTGTTTTTAGAATGGACGTGTTAAAGTTGAAAGGCAGCATCTCTACCCCCATCTATGCCCAGATTGCTTTGGATGTGGCTTCTCGCATTGCACGGGGCGAACTGAAGGAAAACACAAAGATTTATGGACGTTCGCTGATGTCGTCGGAGTACGGGGTTTCGCCCGAAACAATCCGCCGGGCACTCAAGCTGCTGGCCGACACCGAGATTGTGGATATTAAGCACAACAGCGGGGTGGTTATCCTTTCGCAGCAAAAGGCCCGCAGCTATGTGGAAAAATTCAGCGCAAAGGTGGATATCCTCAGCCAGCAAAACCGGCTGAAAAGCCTGATGACCCAGCGCAACAGCCTGGACGCCAGCATTGTGGAAACGGTCGGCGACATCATCAGCATGAGCGACCGCTTTTCGCGCACCAATCCTTTTCAGAACTACGATGTGCAGGTGCCCGAGGATTCGCACATCATCGGCAAGACCCTTTCGGAGCTCGCCTTCTGGCAGCGTACCGGCGCCACCATCATCGCCATCCGACGGGGAGATAAGATTCTGCTTTCGCCCGGGCCTTATGTGGATTTCGCCGCGCTGGACACCATTGTCTTTGTGGGGGATGTTTCGGTCCCGGGCACGGTGAAGGAATTTATCGAGCTGAAAAACATGGAATAGCCGCTCAAACCGATACCAAGCGCCTTGCCGGGTTATAACGGCGGGGCGCTTTTTGCAGGCTTTTGCCGGTGGCCCCCGGCCCCGGGTGTATGGCGGGCGGCAGGCGGGCCTTTACCGGCCTGTGTGAGCCGGAGAAATTTTCCGCTATCTTTGGGGTTTTTTTCGATATCGGCGGGGTGAGGGCTGTGGTATAATAACCGTAAAACGGTTATTATATCGTTGTCTTGATGCCCGCCTACGGCGATGGCGGATTATACCATGCCGCTTTGCGGGCATGGTATAATAGCTGCAAAGCAGCTGTTATACGCTTACTCTAATGCCCCGTCCACGGTAATGGCGAATGAGAGCAAAGAAGCTTGCTTGCAGGCGGGCGACCACAGGTCGCCCCTGCAACAATGTGCAGGGCGGTCTGCGACCGCCCGCAGATTGGTAAGCCGCCCTTATCTGACACTCCCCTCTTTGGAGTGCTGACCCTAGCCCGACGGCGATAGCGAACCCCCGGCAGGGGGCATCAGCCTTTGCGGTGTTCCCCTGCGCACTCATTCTGTGCGGGTGGCGGCATTGACGCAAGCAGGAGCCCCACGCCGAAAGCCGCAATCAAATTATCTTTCAGGAGGTTGCCATGAAGCCTTTTACCAGAACCGCCGCTCTCCTTTTGGCCTGCCTTGTGCTGGCGGGTTGTATGCCCCGCCCGACGCAGCCGCAGCCTGAAAGCTCCTCTTCTGCGCAGCCTGCCGCCCCCCTGCCCCCGCCGCCCGTTCTGCTGTTATCGGAGGAACCGGCCCTCACCCTGCAGGCCTATGCGCACCGGCTGACCCTGCCCGACGGGGCCCCCTTTGCGCCCCCTGCCGACGAGCAGCAGGTGATTGTGACGCTGGACGCTCCCACCACACCCGCCGTGACCGCCTCGGCTGCCGTGGCTCAAAGTGTTGCCACCGTCACCCGGGATGGCAAGGAGGTGTTTTCCGGCAGCCTGACCGAGCTTGCCGACTTTGCCCCGCAGACAGGCGGCGACTATCATCTGGATATCCATGTGGAGTGGGACGACGACGCTTTTCGCGGCAGCTCGGACTACCGACTGACCCTGCGCTACCAGCTTCCGGTGGCCTTTGAGCTGGGCAGCGGCAGCGTGCCTATGGGCGACCCACTGGTGCTGCGGGTGCGCTACGCCGCCCCCGGCGAGGCGGTTGCCGCCAGCACCAACCTGAACTTTACCCCCCAGTTTTTTGACTACGGCGACGATAAGGTGGCCCTGCTGCCCATCCACCCCGGCACCAAACCGGGGGAATACTGGGTGGAGCTAAAATGCGGCGGCAGCAGCGCCCGGCTATCGGTCAAGGTGAGCGAAACCCACTTTGAGGTACAGCATATCAAGGTGGAGGAGTCGGTGGTTTCGAGCACCATCAACAGCAGCAAGGCCAACAGCGAATATGCCGAGCTGATTGGCCCGGTGCGCAGCATCGCCGACCCGGTCAAGCACTGGTCGGGGGTATTTGTGCCGCCTATCCCCGACTATGAGCGCATCAGCTCGGAGTACGAGCTCACCCGCTACTACAACGACAACCCCAACCCCGACCGCCACAACGGCATCGACTTCCCCTGCCCCACCGGAACCCCGGTGCATGCCCCCGGCGCGGGGCGGGTGGTGTTCGCAAAGTATTTGCAGCTCACCGGCAACACGGTGGTCATCGAACACGGTCTGGGGCTGAAAAGCTGGTATTACCATATGGATAAGCTGCTGACCGAAGAGGGCCGAATGGTGGAAACCGGCGATATCATCGGCGAGGTGGGCAGCACCGGGTTTTCGACCGGGCCGCACCTGCACTTTGGCATGTCGGTGAACAATGTGTTCATCAACCCGTGGACCATGTTTGAAAACGAGCTGCTTTAGCAGGGGTTCGCATTTTAGGATATGATAAAGGGGTTGGCGCAAAACCAATGTTTTGCGCCAGCCCCTTTTGCTTTGGTATGAAAGGATATTCGATTGTTTGCGCTGTTACAGCTTGATGATTTCGCCGTAAACCTCGCCGGAAAGGCCGGCTGCGTTGGCTTCGTCGGTATCAAGATGTACCGCGGTTGCAAATTTGGGGCTGACACGCACCACCAAATCGCCGAAAATCAGCGAACGACCGTTGGACTCCACCTTAAGGCCGACAACCTCTTTGTCGGAAACGCCCAGCTCGGCAGCGTCCTCGGGGGTAGTGTGCAGGTGACGCATGGCGGCGATAACGCCCTCTTTAATCTCTACCTCGCCGGCGGGGCCTACCAGCTTGCAGCCGGTGCTGCCCTCGATGTCGCCCGATTCGCGGACAGGCACGCTCAGGCCGATGCTTCTTGCGTCGGTGAGCGAGATTTCAACCTGCGTTGCGGGGCGCACCGGGCCAAGGATGGTGACGCCGGGCAGGGTCTTTTTGGGGCCGACAACATCCACGCGCTCGGCGCAGGCATACTGGCCGGGCTGCGAGAGGTCCTTTTTATGGGTCAGCGTTGCACCCTTGCCGAAGAGAATCTCAAGATGCTCCTGGGTTACGTGCATATGACGGGCAGATGTTTCTACTAAGACTTTTTTAGCCATTTTTACCTCCATAAGACGGGGAGACCGTCGTTTATATATAGCTTACATCTTTATTTTACCCGCTCTACCCCGCTTTTGCAAGAGGGTTTGCCGGCAGCCGTATAAGATTGTATAAAAAATAACATTCGTCGTGCAATACCGCCCGGCGAATTGTATGTTATAATAACCTCACCCGTTACCGAAAGTAAAACTTTCGAACGGGTACCCGAGAGCATTGAAACACAAGGCAGGTTTGGCGACCCTCGGGGCGAGGAATATCACTGTGTTATATATAACCTCACCCGTTACCGAAAGTAAAACTTTCGAACGGGTACCCGAGAGCATTGAAACACAAGGCAGG
>JAEWWW010000068.1 GCA_023396215.1 Bacillota bacterium
TCCTCATTCACGCCGTTGTAAGAGCCGCCGGGGATGGCGAACTGGGTGTAGAAAGGATATGCTTCAATCAGCTTGGCCGCATGGGCGTCGTCAATCTCCAGCAGCTTGATACTCTTGGAGGAGGAAAGCTCGACCACCGCGGTGGTAGGTGCGCCGGCGGTGCAGAAAAACGCGTCGATTTTGCCGTCCTTAAAAGCGTCTGCCGAGTCGCCAAAGCCGAGGTTCTGTACGGTGATGTCGTCAAAGGTGATGCCGTAGGCCTCTAAAATCTGGCGTGCATTAAACTCCACGCCCGAGCCTGCGTCGCCAACCGAAACCCGCTTGCCCTTGAGGTCGGCAACCGAGTTGATGCCTTCGGTAGCAATAATTTGGCAAACCTCGGCGTAAAGCCCTGCCACCGAGGCAAAGGTTTCTACCGCGCCATCCTCTTTAAAGAGGTCGGTGCCGTTCATGGCATAATCCATGACGTCGTTCTGCACAATGGCGAGGTCTGCTTCTTTATCGTCGATTAAAAAGATATTAGCCTTGGAAGCACCGGTGGACTGAACGGTGACGTTGATTCCACTTGCCTTTTCGTTGAGGATGTTTGCAACCACGCCGCCATAGGCGTAATAGGTGCCTGTGGGGCCGCCTGTGGCCAGCTTCAGGCTGGATTTTCCGCCGCAGCCGGATAACACCATCATCGATGCAAGAGCCAGCGCCGCAATGCTTTTTAGCTTCATACTTATTGCCCTCCTGTTTGGCTTTCAAACTGTCAAAATCTTGAATATGATTATAGCAAAGGAATGATGCTTTTGCAACTCAATCCTGCATATTTAATGGAGCGGACTTTACCTCATTAATCAACAAAAAAGTGGTATTCTGACGATTTTAAGCGCATTTTATAAGGATGCACAGGAAATATAAATTTTTTAATTTAGGTTGGCTTTTATAAAAAGTTGCAAAACAACCTTGTACACGGCAGGATGCCTTGCCCCGGAGCGCCATTGCCCGGCATTTGCGCCGGCGGCCTGCTGTGCTGCGCGGGGCAGACCCCTTGACAAACAGGGCTTTCGTGTGGATAATGTTAGGAACAGGAATGTTCTAAACCTAACAGAAAGGGTGGGGGCAGTGGATAAACGAAGGATTGTTGCTTTTGCCATCAAAGCGGTTGGCAACGACATCAAACGCTTTATGGATAACATTACCCAGGACAGTGAAGTAACGGGGATGCAGCGGGGCATCCTTCTCTTTATAGGAGGCAGCACCGGGGATGTGTTTCAAAAGGACGTAGAAAAAAGGTTTAATATCCGCCGCTCCTCTGCCTCGGGCATGCTGCAGCTAATGGAGAAAAACGGCTTGATAAAAAGAGAGGGGGTGGCCCATGACGCCCGACTGAAAAAGCTGAGCCTGACCGAAAAAGCCCACACCCTGAGAAGCGAGATGATAAAAGAACTGGAGCAGATTGAGCGTATTATGATTGAGGGCATTGCCCAAGAGGAGCTTGATGTTTTTTTCGGGGTGCTGCAAAAGATATCCCAAAACCTGACGCCGGGGCCCGGAGCCTGCCCCCACGACTGCATGAAGACGGAATAAGCCGAGGCCCCGGGGGCTGGTGTATCAAAAAACAGGCGGACGGCGAAAACCGTTGTGGACGGGGCGGCAAACGCCGCAAAGACGTACGCATATTATATGTGACCGAAGTTTGCATGCGCTGCCAACAAGGTAAGTAAAACGCTCTAAGGCATTTTACGGCCCGGCGGCTTTTTCGGTAGCCTGAGCCGCCCCCTGAGGGGAAGCAACTCAGGTAAAGATGCGGGCCTTACGGCAGTAAGGCCGCAAGGAGGAAATGGAACTTGATAAAACGGCTGGCAAAATCAATTGGTGAATATAAGCGGGACACCATCCTGGCGCCGGTGCTGATTGCGCTGGAGGTGGCCATGGAGGTCATCATTCCGCTGATGATGGCAGACCTCATCGACAACGGCATCGAGATGGGGCAGATGAACGTGGTGCTGCGCACCGGGCTGACGCTGTTTTTCTCGGCGCTGCTCTCCCTCGGCTTCGGCGTGCTGTCGGGGTGGTTTGCCGCAAGGTCATCTGCCGGGTTTGCAAAAAACCTGCGCAAAGAGATGTACCACAACATACAAAGCTTTTCTTTTGCGAATATCGATAAATTTTCCACCGCAGGGCTGGTCACAAGGCTTACCACCGACGTCACCAACCTGCAAAACGCCTTTCAGATGATTATTCGCATCGCGGTGCGGTCACCTGCAATGATTATCCTCTCGCTTATTTCGGCCTTCAGCATCAGCGCCCGGCTCTCGCTGGTGTTTGTGGCCTTTGTCCCGCTGCTGGCAGGCGGCCTGATACTGATTATGCGGGTGGTGCACCCCATCATCAAGCAGGCGATACAGCGCTACGACACCCTCAACAGCGTGGTGCAGGAAAACCTGCGGGGCATCCGGGTGGTGAAATCCTTTGTGCGGGATGAGCACGAGGTGGCAAAGTTCGGGGATGTTTCAGGCAGCATCTACCGCGACTTTGTAAAGGCGGAGAAAATCATCGCCTTTAACGGGCCTCTGATGCAGTTCTGCATGTATGGCTGCACCCTGCTGCTTTCGTGGTTTGGCGCAAAGCTGATCATCAGCGACACCCTGACTACCGGGCAGTTAATGAGCCTGATTACCTACATCACCCAGATTCTCATGAACCTGATGGTGCTTTCGATGATACTGATTATGCTGGTAATTTCGCGGGCCTCGGCCCAGCGGATAGAGGAGGTACTGACAGAGAGCAGCGACCTGCACAGCAAGGAAAACCCCCGCGCCAATATTGCGGACGGTTCGGTGGCGTTTGAGGACGTTTCCTTCAGCTATGCGGGGGATGAAGCCAAGCTCTGCCTTGAAGGGGTTAGCCTCGCTATCGAACCGGGGCAGACGGTGGGCATACTGGGGGGCACCGGCAGCGGCAAGAGCACGCTGGTGCAGCTTATCCCCCGGCTGTATGACGCAACCCGCGGCAGGGTGCTGGTGGGCGGCGTAGACGTAAAGGAATATGACCTTGAGGCGCTGCGCAACAGCGTTGCCATGGTGCTGCAAAACAACCAGCTTTTTTCGGGCACCGTCAAAGAAAACCTGCGTTGGGGCAACCCCGACGCCACCCAGGAGCAGATGGAACGGGCCTGCGAGCTGGCTCAGGCGGACAGCTTTGTGCGCACGCTGCCGCAGGGGTACGATAGCTGGCTGGAGCAGGGCGGCTCCAACCTTTCAGGCGGGCAGAAGCAGCGGCTCTGCATTGCCCGGGCGCTGCTTAAGCAGCCCAGGGTTTTGATACTGGACGACTCCACCAGCGCGGTGGATACCAAAACCGACGCCCTTATCCGCACCGCTTTTCGCGAAGCGCTGCCCGAAACCACCAAACTGATTATTGCCCAGCGGGTTTCTTCGGTGCAGCATGCCGATAAAATTGTCGTGATGGAAAACGGCCGCATAGACGCGGTGGGCACCCACGAGGAGCTGCTGCAAAGCTGCGGCATCTACCAAGAGGTGTACCAATCTCAGACCAGGGGGGAAAGCATCCATGCAGAATAAAAAAAGGATTGCCGCCAAAAACCCGACGGCGACAGCCCGGCGGCTGCTGGGGTATGTGGCATCTCCCCACCAAAAGCAGATGATTGTGGTGCTGGTTTGCATCATCATCAGCTCGATTTCGGCGGTGGCGGGCGCCACCTTTCTGGAAACCTTGATTGACGACCACATTGCGCCGCTGGTTGGCGTAGCCAACCCCGACTTTAGCGGGATGCTGCGGGCGGTGATGGTCATGGTGGGGGTCTATATCATTGGCATTGGGGCCACCTACCTCTACAACCGCCTGATGGTCATTGTGTCGCAGGGGGTGCTCAAGCAGCTGCGGGATAAAATGTTTGCCCATATGCAGACGCTGCCCATCCGCTACTTTGACACCAACCAAACCGGCGACATTATGAGCCGCTACACCAACGACACCGACGCGCTGCGGCAGATGATATCCCGCAGCCTGCCCCAGTTGGTGGCTTCGCTGGCCACCATCCTGCTGGTGTTTGCCACCATGCTTTCGTCAAGCCTGCTGCTTACGCTGGTGGTGGTGGTCACCATGACGGTAATGTTTCAGCTCACCGGGTTCATCGGCAAAAAAAGCCGCCGCTACTTTCAAAAGCAGCAGCAGGATATCGGCGCGCTCAACGGCTACATCGAAGAGATGGTGGGCGGCCAGAAGGTGGTCAAGGTGTTCTGCCACGAGGATGAGTCGGAGCAGGGGTTTGACCGGCTCAACCGCCAGCTTTGCGACAGCGCCACCAAGGCCAACCGCTACGCCAATATCCTGATGCCGGTCATCGGCAACTTTGGCTACATTCAATATATCCTCATTGCCATAGCGGGCGGGGCGCTGGCCGTTTCGGGCGTCGGCGGCCTCTCGCTGGGGGGCATCGCCTCCTTCCTCTACCTGAGCCGCGCGCTGAGCGGGCCGCTGGGACAGGTGTTCCAGCAGTTTAACATGGTCATCATGGCGTTGGCAGGGGCAGAGCGCATCTTTGAGCTGCTGGACGAAGCCCCAGAGCAGGATGAAGGGCTGGTCACGCTGGTGAACGCCAAACGGATGGCCGATGGCAGTCTGACCGAAACGCCGCAGCACACCGGCCTCTGGGCGTGGAAGCACCCTCAGGAGGACGGCAGCGTTTCCTACACCCTGCTGCAGGGGGATATCCGCTTTAACGACGTCAGCTTCGGCTACCTGCCCGAAAAAACCGTATTGGACGACGTTACCCTCTTTGCTCAGTCGGGGCAGAAGATTGCCCTTGTGGGGGCCACCGGCGCGGGCAAGACCACCATTACCAACCTGATTAACCGTTTTTACGACATCGAAAAAGGCGAGATTTTATACGACGGCATCGACATCGGCAAGATTAAAAAGGCCGACCTGCGCCGCTCGCTGGGCATCGTGCTGCAGGATACCCACCTCTTTACCGGCACCGTGCGGGAAAACATCCGCTACGGCAACCCGGCGGCCACCGACGCCGAGGTGGTGGAGGCGGCCAGGCTGGCCAATGCCCATGGCTTTATCTCCCGCCTGCCCGAAGGCTACGACACCGTGATAGAAGGGGACGGCGCCGGGCTTTCGCAGGGGCAGAAGCAGCTGCTCTCGATTGCGCGGGCGGCGGTGGCCGACCCCCCTGTGATGATTTTGGACGAAGCCACCTCCAGCATCGACACCCGCACCGAGGCGATTGTACAGCGGGGGATGGACGCCCTGATGGAAGGGCGCACCGTCTTTGTCATCGCTCACCGGCTTTCCACCATCCAGAACGCCCACGCCATACTGGTGATGGAAAACGGCCGGATTATCGAGCGGGGCGGCCACCAGCAGCTATTGGAGCAGCAGGGCGTTTACTACCGGCTTTATACCGGCGCGGCTGAAATTGCCTGACCATAGAAGGGCGCGCCGTCTTTGCCTTTGGCCGCTTTTTATGGCATAATAACCGTAAAACGGTTATCGTACCGTTATCTTGATACCCGCCTACGGCGATAGCGAATGATACCATGCCGCTTTGCGGGCATGGTATAATAATCGCAAACGATTATGATGTCATTACCTTGACGCCCGCCATAGGGCGATGGCAAATGATACCATGCCGCTTTGCGGGCATGGTATCATAGGGAAAAAGGAGGCGAAATGTCATGAACGGCAGCTACATTTTAGAAACCGGCGCCCTCACCTTTGGTATGCGGGTGCAAAACCCTTTTGTCGCCTGTATGCACCATCAGGACGCATACCCGACGGGCAACCGGCAGATGGAACCCACCTATTATATTGAGGGGCGGGAGCAGGGCAACGACTTTGACCACAGCGCCCCCTGGCGGATGTACCACGGCGAAACGGTGCCCGGATTTCCGGTGCACCCCCACCGGGGGTTTGAAACGGTGACGGTGGTGCTGCGGGGCTTTGTCGACCATTCCGACAGCCACGGCGCAACCGGGCGGTACGGCGACGGCGATGTGCAGTGGATGACCGCCGGGGCGGGGCTGCAGCACGCCGAGATGTTCCCCCTGCTTTCAGAAACCGGCGAAAATCCGCTGGAGCTGTTTCAGGTCTGGCTCAACCTGCCGCGCAAAAGCAAGTTTGCCGACCCCCATTATAAAATGCTCTGGAACGAGGAAATCCCTGTTTTGGACATCGGCGACCCACAGGGTAGAAAAACCACCCTGCGGCTGATAGCCGGGCAGTATGGCGAAGCCAAGGCGCCGCCCCCCAACCCCGCCTCCTGGGCGGCCGACCCGGCCAACCATGTGGGCATCTGGCTGCTGACGCTGGAGCCGGGGGCGGTCTTTACCATCCCGGCTGTGTCTGAAACGCTCAGCCGAACCCTTTACTATTATGAGGGCGATACCCTGACGGCGGACGATGCCCTGCTGCAAAACCGCAGCTATGCCCACCTTGCGGGAGGCGCGGATATTACCCTGCGAAACGGCGCGGCCCCAAGCAAGCTATTACTGCTGGAGGGCGAGCCGATTAACGAGCCGGTGGTGAGCCGCGGCCCCTTTGTGATGAACAGCCCCGAAGAGATTGCCGAGGCTTTTGCCGACTACCGGGCAACCCGGTTTGGCGGCTGGCCATGGGCCCGGCCCGACCCGGTAAACCCCAGGGAGCAGGGGCGCTTTGCCCGCTATAAAGACGGCAGTCTGCACCTGCCCCCAAAAAAGCCCTGAGCAAAGCGAGAAAACAGTAAAAACACGGCGGCACCCTTAAAAGATGCCGCCGTGTTGCCCTATTATCCCTTGTATCTCTGGCCGGTTATAATGGTCATCGGCCCGCACCCATACAGGCCGGTCTTGGCCCGGCTGCCGCCCGGCCCGCGATGCACTTCAGCAACGGGCTACTGCGCCGAAAGCTCCTGTATCAGCTGCTCGGGGGTTTTGCCGGATTCCCGCACCAGACGGTAAAGGGCGTCCATCTCGGATTTTTCTTTGGCCTCCAGCAGGCTTTTGCGCTTGGCGTTCAGGCTGGTGATTTTGGTCTGGTAGCTCTGAATTTTCATCTGGATTTCTTCAAGCTGCTCTTCAATGGGGCGTGCTGCTTTTCTGACACCTCGTGGCATGGGATACAACTCCTTTGCTTTTGTTTTGTTTCTGGTTCCATTATAGTCGCGGGCCGGTGAATATATACGCATCTGTGATGAGAAGCCCGGCATAACCGGAAAGGGGGAAACACCAACGATGAAACCCAAACTGCCCTTTACACCGCTGCAAAAACTTTGGGAGCTCTTGGCGGCGCTGCTGTTGGTCGCACTGATTGCCTTTTTGCTGATGGAGTGGCCGCGGCTGCCCCAGAACATCCCCACCCACTATAATGGGGCGGGCCAGCCCGACGCATGGGGTGGCAAGGGGTCGCTGGCGGCGCTGGCAGCGGTGACGGTAATGATGTATGCCATGCTGACGGCGGTCACCTTCTTACCCGCCATATGGAACCTCCCGGTCAGGACAACCGAAGAAAACCGGCAGCAGGTTTATACACAAACCAAAACCATGCTCTGCTGGACAAAACTGGTGATAGTGGCGGTCTTTTGTTATATCACCTTTTGCTCGGCGAGGGCGCTGCCTCTGGGGACGCTGTTTTTACCGGTTACCCTCGGTGCTGTTTTTGGCGGAATATTTGTACAGATTTGGCGGATGGTCATCAGCGCAAAGTCCTCGCGGTAAAACCGAAAGCCCCCCGGCCGGCTGCCGGTGTAAGCCCTACTGAAAGGCAAAAGAATCCTTGACTTTTTATGGGGATTCTTGTAACATTTAGAAAAATTGCAGCGGCAAAAGGCTGCTATTTAGGGTAAAACAGAAGGGAGCAACAGCAGATGTTATGGAAAGAAAAATATAACATTGGCGTCGAGTTAATCGACCGGCAGCATCAGGAGCTCTTTGAGAGGGTGGGCAGCTTTATGACCACCCTGCGCAGCCCGCTTGCGTGGGAAGAAAAGGTGGAAAAGGTGAACGAAACCTTGGCCTTTATGCAGGAATATGTGGTGGTACACTTCAGGGATGAAGAGGAGTATCAGGAGCAGATTGGCTACCCCGGGCTGGAGGAGCACCGCAAGGTGCACGAGCAGCTTATCCGCGAGGTGGGCGAGTTTGCCCAGCGCTACCAGGAGGAGGGCTACCGCGAGGTTTTGGTGCAGCAGTTCGGCGGCAGGCTTTTGGCCTGGCTCATCAACCATGTGGCGGCCACCGACCTGAAGATTGCGCAGTACGCACGCGGCAGGGGGGAGAACGAATGAGCGCGAGATACTATGATTTGTTTTTAAACGCCACCGGCGACGTGTTTATGCTGCTGCTGGATTTGGAGGTTACCCGCGCGGATATATCCGCGACGCAGGCCGCTCTTGAAAACGGCGTGCAGATACATATCGGCGTGGTAGGCGACCTGACCGGCGACATTATCTACCGCTTTCCCAAGCAGACCACGCTGGAGATTGTCCGCATCATGAGCGGGATGGATTTCAGCGAGCTGGACGCCTTTGTGGCCTCGGCGCTGGGCGAGGTGGCCAACATTATCAGCGGCAACGCCATGACCATCCTTTCGCAGCAGCAGCTTACCTGCGACATTCTGCCGCCCCGCGTGCTGCTGGGCGACGATGCCGCGGCCACCGAACAGGCCGAAAGCTGCGAGCTTTTGCAAACCCCCATTGGCCCACTGGAGCTGATTGTGTCGCTGAAACCGGCGGACTGAAACCCTCCACAAGGGGGACTTCGTGAACACCCCCAAGCAAAACTGTCCCCTCCCCCGCGGACAGTTTTAGAGGACTATATCAGGGTTCCCGCAAAGTCGAAAGGCTTTGTGGGAAAGAGGACGAGCGGCGCATGTCCGCCTGCGCGATGCATTTTGCATACTACTTTTTTGACAAACTAAGAAACTCCACGTAAGCCGTGGAGTTTCTTTTTTATTGGGCCGGTGCTTCAAATGAAAAGTAATAGTCTTTGACTACCCCAAGGCTGCCGATATCGCTGACCCCCAACCCCCGCAGGATGGCTAAAAAGGTGGGGAGCTGGGCGCAGGTGAAAATCAGCCGCCCGCCGGGAGCCAGCATGGCTTTCAGCCTGGCAAAGAGGGCCTGTGGGTCGGTGAGCCCGTGGGTTTCGCTTTCTACTGCAATCAGGTGATAGAGGCTGCCGCCAAAATGCTCGCCCAACTGGCTGATAGGGGCGCAGACCGCCTGTCGGCAGATGGTTTGCAGGTCGGGCAGCTGGCGCTTATACTGGGCAAGGTAGTCGATGGAAACGTCGTTTTCCCCCTGCCGCCGGTAGAGGTTTTTGAGCTGCAGCAGGGTGGCGCCGCAGGAGCCGCCCACCCCAAGCAGCCGGACGCCGCCCTTGTGGCCCAGGTCGCAAAGCGACAGCAGGTGGTGGTCGATGGTGGTGGCCGACCATGCGTCCACCCCGAATTTTTCCTGAAACAGCTTGCGGTTGCGCTCCAGCAGGTTGCTTTTGGTGTACTCGGCCGAAAAGGTGACCGAGCCGAAGTGATGCACAAAGGTATCGCCCGCCAGCACCAGACGGTAGCCCATCCGGCGGATGCGAAAGGCCATGGCGTCGTCGTCAAAGCCGCCGGGGTTAAAGTCTTCGTCAAAGCCGCCCAGCTCCTTTTGCAGCCGGGTGGGAAAGAGGCAGGTGTAGGTGATGAGCCGCAGCCTATCCTCCCACTTGGAAGGGTCGCTGACCCGGTTGTAGTGGGCGGCCATCTGCTGCATCTGCTCCAGCGTCTGGTAGCCCAGGTTGACCTGCTGGTAGCCTGAGGTTGCGTTGCAGACCGGCACCACCATGCCGATGTGGGGGTCGGATTGTATGCAGGCCAGCAGATTATCCAGCCAGCGGTGGGTCACCAGAATATCGTTGCTCAGGTTCATGGTATACTTGCCCCGGGCAATGGCAAAGCCGCTGTTGACGGCGGTGTCCACCCCGATGTTTTGGGCGAAGGTAATCTTTTTGGCGTCCTTGAGGGTATCAAAATAAGCCCCGGTGCCGTCGGTGGAGCCGTTGTTGATGACAATCAGCTCGAAAGGGATATGGGAGGTGTGCTCATAGAGGCAGTCGATGCACTGGCGGGTGTAATCCAGATGGTTGTAGGCGGTCACCACGATGCTCACCAGCGGCTGCTCGTCGCAAGGGGGCGGCAGGGGGGCGGCTTTATTCTGTTTGGGGGGCAAAACCTCACCTCCAGAGGGATAGGTTCTTAGTGGGCGGCGATAAAGCGCCGGATGGCGTCGGCCATGTGGGCAAGCTGCGGGGCGGTCATGCCGGGATACACACCCAGGAAGAAGGTGTGCTCCAGCACTTGATTGGTGTTATCAAGGCTGCCCGCCACCCGGTGGGCAATACCTTTGTAGCCGGGATGGCGCAGGATGTTGCCCGCAAAGAGCATGCGGGTTTCGATGCCCTGCCCCTCGAGATACAGCACCAGCTCGCGCCGGGTAAAGGGGGCGTAGGGCCGCACCGTCAGCGGGAAGGCAAACCATGACGGGTCGGCTCCGGGCAGCGCCCGCGGCAGCACAAAGTGCTCCTCATAGGGCTGCACTGCCTTGTATAAAAAGTCGAAGTTCTCTTTGCGCCGCTGGATGAAGGCGGGCAGCTTCTGAAGCTGCTCCACCCCCATGGCGCACTGGATATCCAACGGCTTGAGGTTGTAGCCGATGTTGGTGTAGACATATTTGTGGTCGTAGCCGGGTGGCAGCCCCTCGATGTTGTGTGAAAAGCGGCGGCGGCAGGCGCCGTCGGGGTGAGGCTCGCCGGTTTCGCAGAAGCAGGCCCGGCCCCAATCCCGCAGCGAGAGGGCCTGACGGTAAAGGGCGGTGTCGTTGGTGAGCACCGCGCCCCCTTCCCCCATGGTGATGTGGTGGGCGGCGTAGAAGCTCAGGGTGGCAAGATGGCCAAAGCTGCCGCAGAGCTGCCCCTGATAGCGGGAGCCCAGCGCGTCGCAGCAATCCTCCACCACAAAGAGGTTGCGACGGTCGGCAAGCTCCATCACCTTATCCATCTGGGCGGGGTTGCCCAGCGTGTGGGCCAGCACAATGGCCCGGGTCTTGGGCGAGATGGCCTGCTCCAGCAGGTTGGCGTCAAGGTTATAGGTGTCGGGCTCCACATCGGCAAAGACCGGCACCAGCCCCTGCTGTACAATTGGGGCCAGCGTGGTGGGGAAGGCCATGGCGGGGGTGATCACCTCGTCCCCCGGCTGCAGGTGGTTTTCAAGCTGGGGCGAGCAAAGCGCCGCCACCGCCAGCAGGTTGGCCGACGAGCCGGAGTTGGTCAGCAGCCCGTGGCGGTGGCCGGTGAAGGCGCGCAGGCCGTCGATAAAGGCCTTGCCCTGGCTGCCCAGCGTCAGCCAAAAATCCAGCACGCTATCCACCATCGCCTGCATCTCGCGCTGGTCATAGACCCGCCCGGCGTAATGCACCCGGCTTTTGCCGGGGATAAAGGGCGGTTCGGCCGCCCTGCGCAGCCGGTAAATCTCGGCCACGCGCTCTGCAATTTCGGCTCTCAGCCCTGCTTCGTCCATCCAATCAGACCTCCGTTAATCTAATACTAAACATGTGTGGAAAGCTTCTGTTTGCGCTCTACCCCTGCCTTTGATGGGGGTGGAACAAAAGGCTTTTGGTGCGCTTAGGTTTCCATCAACCTCAAAATGTGGTCGCAAACGGTGTGGATATCCTCGGGGGTCAGGTTGGCCGCCGAGGGCAGCGAAACTCCCTTCTCCTCCACCAGCCCGGCCACCGGGTTTTCAAACCGCGGCTTGCCATAGATGGGGAACCTGCTCATGCGGGGGAAGGCGGGGCGGGCGTGGATATTCTGCTCGCGCAGCCCGGCCAGCAACGCTTCGCGCCCGGACCAGTCGGCATCGGTGAGCAGCAGCGAGGGATAGCAGTAGTTGCTGACGCAGCCCGGCTGCTCCTTGAGCAGTTTTAGCCCCGGCTTACCGGCGAGGCGCTGCTCATAAACGTCGTAAAGGGCCCGTTTTTGGGCCATCAGCTCATCCACCCGCTCCACCTGCGCAAGGGCAAGGGCGGCCGAGAGATTGTTGATGGGGTAGTGGAAGCCCAGCGTTTCGCAGTAGAAGGTGTATTTGCTGTTGGTGCGGCCCATGTCGGCAAAGAGTTTGGCCTTTTCGTACAGCACCGGGTCGTTGGTGAGATACATGCCGCCCTCGCCGCTGGCAGTCATCTTGGCCCCATGAAAGCTGAAGCAGCTGATATCGCCGAAGCCGCCCACCAGCTTGCCCTTGTAGGTAGAGCCAATGGAGGGGGCTGCGTCCTCAATCACCGCGAGGCCGTACTCCCGGGCGATGTCCATGATCTCATCCATCTCGGCAGGGTGGCCGAAGCAGTGCACCAGCATAATGGCCTTGGTCTTGGGGGTGATGGCCGCCCGGATGCAGGCGGGGTCGATGCACCAGGTTTCGGGGTCGACATCCACAAAGACGCAGGTGGCCCCGGTGTAGGTCACGGCATAGGCGGTGGCGATCCAACTGGTGTCGGTGACAATCACCTCGTCGCCGGGGCCGAGGTCCAGCGCCGCGGTGGCCATATGCAGCGAAGCGGTGCAGCAGTTGGTGGCGATGGCATATTTCACGCCGATATAATCGGCACAGGTTTTTTCCAGCTTTAAAATGTGCTTGTCAAAGGTTTCATACCAGCCGTTTTCCACCGCATCCAGCACATAGTCTTTTTCAAGCTGGGTGATAGAAGGCCCGGCAAAGCTGATTTTTTTGTTCATAGGTGTCTTCTCCGTTCATGGTGATGGTGGTATGGCCGCCGGGGGCGTTCAGGGCTGGTCAGACCGGCAGCAGATTGGGGCCTGCCGCATGGTTTGCTCCCGCCAGCGGGGGATATCCAGCCGCATGCGGGTGTAGGTGGGGGCGCCAGCCGCTTCGGCGTCTGGGGCGCTGTCTATCGGGAAGGTTTCCCCCGCGACAAAGCAGAGCCGCTCATAAAACCGGATGGCGTGGGTGTTGTTGGATAGCACCCGCAGGCTGATGCCCCGCAGCCCCAGATGGTTCAGCCCCCAGCCGATGAGGCTGTTCATGGCAAAGGCCATCAGGCCGGGGCGTGCATCGGCCTCGCCCCGCAAAACCGCGTCCACCTCGCAGCTGTGGTTCTGGTAGTTGAAGCTGGCAAAGCCCAGATGCCCCACGGCGCGGTTGTCGGCATCCAGCAAAAGAAAAAGGATGCGCCCCGGCTGGTCGATGACCTGCTGCTCCAGCCAGCGCTCGGTGCCCTGGGCGGTAGCGGTAAAGGGGCGGGGCGACATGGTGGGGTTCTCGTTGCGCCAGCGCGCCAGCAGCGCCTCGCAGCCCGGCAGGCTGCGGCGAAAATCGGCTGTGATGGGGCGCAGATTTGCACAGACAGCCCCGCTTTGGTCGTAGACCGGCAGGGTAATCAGCGGTTGGCTGGGGTGCTTGCGTTTGTACTCGTCAAAGGTTTCCCGGATAAAACGCTCAAAGGGCTGCATAGCTGACACCTCCATGGGTCGTCGTTCCCGCGCCTGCGCCCGCCTTATGGGTGGGCGGGGGGCACAATCATGCTGCGTAAAAACTCCTCCGGGGGCAGCGGCGGCTCCTGCTCCTCGATGGGGCGGCCCACCCCCAGCTTTGGGGTCACACAGGTGTGGCGGGGCAGGGGAATATCAATCAGGGCGGGGCCGGGGACCTCCAGCAGGGGGCGGGCCTCGGCGAGGCCGCCCGGGCCGCTCACCCGCAGGGCGGGGATGCCGTAGGCCGCGGCAATGGCGCAGAAATCCGGTGCGGCGTAGCCCTCCAATGTGGCGAAATAGCGGCTGTCGAAATACATCTGCTGAAAGTGCCGTATCATCCCCAGTGCGTTATTATTGAGCACCAGCAGCTTTACCGGCAGGTTTTCACGCCGCAGCAGAGCAAGCTCCTGAATGTTCATCTGCAGGCCGCCGTCGCCGCTGAGAGCAAGCACCCGCCCGCCCCGGCAGGCATACCATGCCCCGATGGCGGCAGGCAGGGCAAAGCCCATCGAGCCCATGCCGCCCGAGGTCAGCAACCGCTGCTCCGCTTGCAGGGCGAGGGACTGGGCCGCCCACATCTGGTTCTGCCCCACATCCAGGCAGATGATGTCTTCGGGCAGGGTCAGTGATGAGAGTTGCTCCAAAGCCTTGTTGGGGTCGTCAGACTGCTGAGGGTCGCCGCAGGGGTAACGGCGGCGGTAATCCTCCAGCCGGGTAAGCCACTCGCCGCCCGGCGGCAGCAGGGGTAGTTCTTCGCGGGCCAGCAGGGCGGCCAAAAAGGCGGCCGCGTCGGCCTGTACCGCAAGCTCGTCGGGCTTGATTTTGCGGGCCAGCTCCTCTGTGTCCACATCCACCCGGATGAGCCGCGCCCCCCGGGCAAAGGTGGCGGGGCTGGTGCCGGTCTGGCGGCTGTCCAGCCGGGTGCCCAGCGCCAAAATCAGGTCGCTGTTGGCGGCGGCAAGGTTGGCGCAGCGGCTGCCGTAGGCCCCGAGCATGCCGAAAAAGCCGGGCAGCCCGGCGCAGCTATCCAGCCCCATCAGCGAGCAGATAACCGGGATGCCTGTGCGCCCGGCCAGCGTTTGCAGCAGGGGCGCTGCCCCCGCCGAAAGCCCCACCCCGCCCCCGGCCAAAATCAGCGGGCGGCGGGCTTGGGTCAGCAGCTCTGCCACCTGCTCCACCGGCAGCGGCGGCTGCACAGCGGCGGGGGCGGGTGGCAACCCCTCTAAAACATCGGGGTCAATCTCCGCCCGTTGGATATCCATGGGGATATCCAGCAGCGCGGGGCCGGAGCGGCCCGAGGTGGCGGCGGCAACCGCCTCCTCCAGCCGCAGGCGGATTTCGCCGGGGGTGGTGACCCGCACCGCGTACTTGGTGATGGGCGCCACAATGCTGACGATGTCGGTTTCCTGAAAGCCCAGTTGCCGTACCCCAAGCTCGCCCTTATATTCATAGGTGTTGACCTGCCCGGTGAGGTAGAGGCAGGGGATAGAGTCAAAATAGGCGCTGCCGATGCCGGTAATCAGGTTGGTGGCACCCGGCCCGCTGGTGGCCATAGCCACCCCAAGGCCGCCGGTGGTGCGGGCATAGCCCTCGGCGGCAAAGGCCGCCCCCTGCTCGTGGCAGCAGCCGACAAACCGCACTGCCGGGTGCCTGCCGATGGAATCCAGCAGGTGGGTAATTGCTCCGCCGGGGTAGCCAAAGACGGTGGTGCAGCCCCGGTCGGCTAAAAAGTTAATAATATAATCCGAAAGCTTCATGGCCGGGCCTCCTTCTGCCGGGGGGCGGCGCTGCCCTGCGCCTGCGCCATCTGGGCAAGGTAGTCGGTAATCTGGCGGCGGCAGAGGGCTTCGGTATCTCCGCTTTCACAGCACCGATACCATTCTATGGTGTATGCCAGCGCTTTATGAAGCGGCAGGCAGGGCCGCCAGCCCAGCAGGCTTTTGGCCTTGGTGCAATCCAGCGCCAGCAGGGTGCTTTCATGAGGGGCGTTTTGCTGGGGCGGCGTGGCCCATGAGCCGCTGCCCCAAAGGGCCACCAGCTGCTCCACAAGCCTGCCCACCGTGCAGGTAGCCTCAAGGTCGGGGCCGAAGTTCCACGCCCCGCCAAAGGCCGGGCCCTGCTCCAGCAGCCGCCGGCCCAGAAGCAGGTAGCCGTACAGCGGCTCCAGCACATGCTGCCAGGGGCGCACCGCCTGTGGGTTGCGCAGCTGGATGACCTGCCCCGCCCGCAGCGCCCGTATGCAGTCGGGCAGGATGCGGTCGGGCGACCAGTCGCCCCCGCCGATGACGTTGCCCGCCCGCACGGTGGCCACCGCCTTGCGGTGCTGGGGGTAGTGTTGCGGGTCAAAAAAAGAGCGCTGCCAGCAGGCGGCCACCAGTTCGGCGCAGCCCTTGCTGGCGCTGTAGGGGTCGTGCCCGCCCAGCGGGTCGGTTTCGCGGTAGCCCCAAAGCTGCTCGCGGTTTTCGTAGCATTTATCCGAGGCAATCAGCACGGCCGCCACCGGGCCGGGGGCCTTTCGCAGGCATTCCAGCAGGTTGGCGGTGCCGATGACATTGGTCTGTAAGGTTTCGAGGGGTTGGGCGTAGGAGAGCCGTACAATCGGCTGGGCGGCCAGATGAAAGACTACATCGGGCCGGCAGCGGTCAAAGGCCGCCTGCAGGGCGGCAGCGTCCCGGATATCCCCCTCGATGTGTTCCAGCTTATCCCGCAGCCCCGACAGCACAAAGTTATCCTCCGGGGTGGCGGGGGGCAGGGCAAAGCCGGTTACCTCGGCCCCCAGCATCCGCAGCCAGATGCAGAGCCAGGAGCCTTTAAAGCCGGTGTGGCCGGTGACCAGCACCCGCTTGCCCCGGTAGGCGCCGCCAAATCCGGCGGCGGGGTTCAGTTCCAGCACTTCCATGGCTGCTGTCCCGAGGCCCATAGCTGGTTGACCCGCTCCACATCCTTGTGGGTGTCGATGGCTGTCCAGAAGCCCTTGTGGCGAAAGACCGAAAGCTGCCCTTCGGTGGCCAGACGGTGCAGCGGCTCCTGCTCAAAGGAGCAGTCGCCCTCGGGGATATAATCAAACACCTTGCGGTCGAGCACCATGTAGCCGCCGTTGATGATATCCTCCAGCACCGGCTTTTCTTTGAAGCCCACCACCGTCTCACCCTCGGTTTGGATGACGCCGAAGGGGGAAACAGGATGCACCCCGGTGAGGGTGGCCAGCCGCCCGGTGGATTTGTGGTAATCATAGAGCTGGGCAATATCCAGATCGCACAGCCCGTCGCCATAGGTGAGCATAACATGCTGCCCGTCGATATATGGCTCTATCTGCTTGACGCGGCCGCCGGTGAGGGTATCCGGCCCGGTATCCACCAGCGTGACCCGCCAGCTTTCGCCGCTGCCTGTATGGAAAACAGGCTGGCTGCTCTGGTCGGTGGTGACGGTGAAGCTGCTGCCCCGCCAGCACATCTCGACAAAGTAGCGCTTTATCATTTCTCCCTTATAGCCAAGACAAAGGATAAAATCGTCGAAGCCATAGTGGGCGTAGGTTTTCATAATATGCCAGATAATCGGCTGGCCGCCAATCTCTACCAGAGGCTTGGGGCGAAACTCGGTTTCTTCCCGCATGCGGGTGCCGCGGCCGCCGCAGAGTATCACGGTTTTCATGTGAAATGTTCATTCCTTTCACATCATTTCAGGCGCAAAACGCCCCTTTTCAGCAGAAGCGTTTTGCGGGCCGGCCGCGGTGCCCGCCGCGGGCGAGAGGGGCCGGCAGGGCAGGGGCCTGTGCGCTTTTTGGCGCCGGAGCCCCCCCTTATCCCCGTAGGGATGGTGGACAGGACATGCATGGGAGCAGGCGCAATCCTTCTGAACCTCCGGGCTGCTCCCGGGGTCGGCCGCGCGCAGTGCGGGCTTCACCCTTTCATTTTATGCGCCAGCGCGGCGGGTTGCTATTATTCAAAAAAGCGGTTTTTTCGTGAATTTATCTTTTTTTGCAATATAATCTTTAAATATTGTGGTAAATTAATAGAAGGCTGCCAAATGTAACAATACGGCTCTTGCAGATTTGTAAATATTTTTTTAAAAATGCCACAAGACCCGGCTTTTGTGGTATGATAGAGATAACTAAATTTCATGGTCGTTATTGCGAGCAAGGAGAATAAGCCTTGCTCTTTTCACGGGAAGAGAGGTACAATGAGCAACAACTTATTTGAAGATATGGGGCTTTCCCCCGCGGTCATTCGGGCAGTGGAGGAGATGGGCTATACCGAACCCACCAAGATACAGGCCGAGGCTATCCCCCTGCTGATGCAGGGCAGGGATGTCGTTGGACGGTCCAGCACCGGCACCGGCAAAACCGCCGCTTTTGGCATACCGGCGGTGGAGAGCATCCCCGAGGATTGCATCAGGCCGCAGGTGCTGGTGCTTTGCCCCACCCGGGAGCTTGCCATGCAGATTTGCGGCGAGCTGAAAAAATACGCGAAATATAAGCCGCAGGTGCGCCTTGCGGCCATCTATGGCGGCCAGCCGATGGAAGGGCAGATTCGCCTGCTGCGCACCGCCAACATTGTGGTGGGCACCCCCGGCCGCATCATGGACCACATGCGCCGCCACACCCTTAAGCTGGAGCAGCTAAAAATGGTGGTGCTGGATGAAGCCGACGAGATGCTCAACATGGGCTTTATCGAGGATATCCAGACCATCCTCACCGAGGTGCCCGAGGAACGGCAGACGGTGCTGTTTTCGGCCACCATGCCTCCCGCCATCATGGACATTACCCGGCAGTTTCAGACCGAACCCGAGGTGGTCGCGGTGGATAAGGGGCAAAAGACGGTGGATACCATCGAGCAGTACTACTACTTTGTACCCCAGATATGGAAGATGGACGCCCTTAACCTGCTGCTGCAGGCTCATGAGCCCAAGCGGTCGGTGGTGTTTTGCAACACCCGCAAGATGGTGGATGAGCTGGTGGTCTACCTCAACGACCACGGCTTTAAGAGCATCGGCCTGCACGGCGACATGAAGCAGACGGTGCGCAGCCAGGTGATGCAGAGCTTTAAAACCGGGCGCATCACCATTCTGGTGGGCACCGACGTTGTGGCCCGGGGCATCGACGTAGAGGATATCGACGCCGTTTTTAACTACGATATTCCGCAGGAGTATGAATACTATATTCACCGCATCGGGCGCACCGGGCGGGCAGGCAAAAAAGGCACCTCCTACACCCTTGCCTGCAACCGCAAGCAGGCCGACACCATCCGCGAGATACAGCGCTATGTCAAGACCAGCATTGTGGAAAAACCGCTGCCCTCGGCTGAGGATATTCTGCAAAAGCGGCTGGAAAAGCTGGCCGATAAGGTGGGCCGGGCGCTGGAAAGCGAGCTTGACCCCCGGGGCGAGGCTCTGGTGGGCCTGTTGCTGGAGCAGGGCCACGAGCCGACCCGCATTGCGGCGGCACTGGCCGGGCTGGCAGCCGGTAAGGATAAGCGTCAGGTGCCGGTGATTAAGATTGAGCCTATCCGCCGCGCTGGCCCCGGCGAGCATGGCAAGGCGGTCTCGGTGCGGGTCAACGTCGGCCGCAACCAAAAGATTGCCCCCAACTTTATCGTGGGCGCCATTGTGGACAGCACCGGCCTGCCCGCCAGAGCGGTGGGTAAAATCCAGATTTACAACGACCACACCACCATTGGCATGTCCCCCGAGGACGCCCAGCTGGTGATGGATACCATGCAGGACAGCCGCATCAACAACAACCGGGTCAACTTCAGCATCACCGACGAGCAGCCCCGGCCCTTTTACCCCGACCGCAGGGGCGGCGGCGACAGCCGCGGCAGCTACCGGGGCGGGCCGCGCGGCGGCAGAGGCTTTAGAGAAGACCGGGAGAGGGGCCACCGCGACGCCGGCCCCCGCAGAAGAAAACCCGAAAGCTATTAAAAAGAAAAACCGCCGATTTGCTATCAATCGGCGGTTTCTCTTTTATGGCATATTCAGATAACGGATATTGTCCTTTTTAATATAATTCTGAGCCAGCTTATCCACCATCGCGCTCCACTCCTGCCGCTGCTTGGTATCCCAACGGGACATCTCACTGCTGCCGGTTTTTTCAAGGGCCACCTGTCGCAGATATTTGTCTATAAATATCTCCTTGCGCAGGAGGTCATATTGAGTATCCCAATACTCATCCCAGGTCATACCCAGCCCCTCTAAGAAGGCATCGGCAAATTCAGTGTTATCGGTGAGTTTGCTAAAATCTTCTTTTTGCAGGTCGATTAAATCATAAACCTCATCATCGCTGACCTGAACCCCTGCTTGCAGAGCAAGGTTGTACAGAGCCTCCCGCCTTAGAAGGTGCTTCAGCGCGTTCTCTGTGGCGTCGGGGTCGTTGGTGAGCTGCCTTCTGCCTGCAATCAGTTCGAGTTCATCCTTTTCTACCTGAATGGTTTTTCCCTGAGCGGCGATAGTGCCGGAGGCTTTAGATGCGATTTTGTCCTGTTCCAGCCGACCGAACTCCCGCATTGTATCTAATACTTTAATTGGCTGCGATGCTTCTGATGCCATGGTATCCTTCGCGCCGGCAGGCACCGCGAAGATGATGAATGTGCAGAGTAACAGGGCAGAACAACAATAAATTATTTTTTTCATCTGTCGTACCTCCTTAACTTACGGTTAAGGGTATTCTACTTCTATATTATAGCGCTTACTTCAAAAAGCCGGAAATATAAGCGGCAAAGTTTATAGACAATTAATCAGTCTCAAAAATTTTACAAATCAAATTGAATGTAATCTGTTTGAGGTACCGGGCCTCCCAATTGAAGTCCATTTCTGTCCATTCTCGTTATAGTATACAGGGCCAGATTTTGCCCCCTGTGCCAAAGGCGCTAAAATAAATTTCCCCACTCTACATTGCGCCTGAAATATGTTACAATCTTGACAAACACAGTAAAGGAGGTACAGCGGCAGATGCACCGCCAACCCACCGAGCTTTACCGGCTGTTGCTGGCCGCCTATGGTTCCCAGCACTGGTGGCCAGCCCAAACCGAATACGAGATGATGGTGGGAGCCATACTGACCCAAAACATCAGTTGGAAACGGGTGGAGCAGGCCATCGCCAATCTGGGACAAAAGCTGACCCCGGAGTATATCCTCGCCGCGCCTGACGAGGACATTATCAGCGATATCCGCCCGGCGGGCTACTTCACCGCCAAAACCCGTTACCTGAAAAACCTGACCCGCTGGTACAAAGAGGCGGGGTGCGACCTTTCGCGGTTCCGGGACAGCGACCCCATGGCGCTGCGCCGCAGCCTGCTGGCCATCTGCGGGGTGGGGCGCGAAACCGCCGATAGCATCGTGCTGTATGGGGCGGAGCTGCCTGTGTTTGTCATCGACGCCTACACCAAGCGGCTGATGACCCGGCTGGGCTATAAGGGCAACCTGGAGTATGACCGGCTGCGGCAGTACTTTGAGCAAAGCCTGCCCCGGGACGCGGCGGTGTATCAGGAGCTGCACGCGCTGATTGTGCGCCACTGCTCCGGCTGCTGCAAGGCCAAGCCGCTGTGCGCGGGCTGCCCGCTGGAGGGGCACTGCCCCACAGGCATCGGCAGCGCTTTTCATTGCGCGGAGAGTGCGGCCGGGGTATAATTATAGACAGGCGATGGATTGCCTTTCACTTGGGCGGAACGCCTGCTCCCCCATGCAAGGAAGCAACAACCGGCGCGGCTTGTTTTACCCGCTACCCCCAAGGCAACCGAGCCTGAGAGGGAAGGGCATAAAACAGGCGGGCGTCTTGGTTCACAACAGAACAGGAACTAAAAATGGAGGAACAAATGTCCAGGTTAACGATTGGTCTTTTCAATGATTCCTTTCCGCCGATTATCGATGGCGTGGCCAATGCGGTGCTTAACTATGCCACCTTCATTCAGAAAAATCACGGTGAGGCTGTGGTGGCAACTCCGCGTTATCCCGACGTAACCGACGACTATCCCTTTAAGGTCATTCGTTATGCCAGCGCTGGGCTGGGCAAAAAAATAGGCTACCGGGCGGGATACCCCTTTGACCTCACGGCGGTGGCGGCTATACAAAAGTGCAAGCTGGATATCATCCATAGCCACTGCCCCTTTGTATCCACCATGCTGGCAAGGGTGATGCGCTACTACACCGGCGTGCCGATTGTGTTTACCTATCACACCAAGTTTGATATCGATATCGGAAAGCGGGTAGCCCTTAGGCCGATGCAGGAGGTTTCTCTGCACTTTTTGGTGAGCAACATTAACGCCTGCGACGAGGTCTGGGTGGTTTCGGAGGGCGCGGGCGAAAACCTGCGCAGCATCGGCTATAAGGGGCAGTATATTGTGATGCCCAACGGCACCGATTTTACCCGGGGCCGCTCTCCCCGGCAGGATGTGGAAACGCTGCGCCTTAGGCACGGCATTGCCCCCGACGAAACGGTACTGCTTTTTGTGGGCCGGATGATGTGGTATAAGGGCATCCGTCTGATTTTGGACGGTCTGAAGGACGCGGTGGCCGAGGACTGCCGGTTCAAGATGATTTTTATCGGGGATGGCTATGAACGGCAGGATATGATGGCCTACGCCAAAGAAAACGGCCTTGAAGAGCAGTGCATCTTCCCCGGCGCTGTGCGGGACAGGGAAGAGCTGCGGTGCTACTACAGCATGGCCGACCTGTTCTTGTTCCCATCCACCTACGACACCAACGGCCTTGTGGTGCGCGAAGCCGCCGCCTGCGAATGCCCTTGCCTGCTGGTGCGGGGCAGCTGCGCCGCCGAAGGGGTGATTGACGGCGACACCGGGCTGCTGATAGACGAAACCAGCCATGCCCTTGGACGGGCGGTGGTGGTAGCCTGCGCCGACCGCCAGCGGCTGCGGCGGATAGGCCGCCATGCTTCTGAAAAGCTGTACCTCTCGTGGGAGGACGCGGTGGCCCAAGCCTATGAGCGCTATCAGGTGGTGCTGCAAAACGCGGTACCCCGCAAGCGCAAGCTGATGCCCGCAGGGATGCTGCACAAGCAGGCCAAAGGCATGCGCCGGACCTACCGCAGGGTGCAGAGCAAGGTGATTCGCAGGGTGCGCCGCTTCTTGGATGAGCTTTGAGCGGACCTCCTGTGAGGTAAAATAGAACACCATATTTTAAAACAGCCCCAATCCTTTTAGGATTGGGGCTGTTTGTGGCATCCGCCGCCGTGCTATACCAGAAACCAGACACCGTAGCTCCGCTTCTGCCTCCGGTTTTGGATGCAAGCCGACATACGTTTCAGAAGTGGCGAAGGTGGTGTTCCTCTGTGCCCGGATGCCGCACTGGGCCGTCTACCGGGTAGCTGCGATGTTTCCCCGCTGACCTCAATATTAAAGCCGTGGCCAAGGCAAGGGTCGCCAGCAAGACCACCGCCCCGCCTTTGGTCAGGATGATGGGGAGCAGCCCCAGAGAAAGGTTGCAGACGGTGTGAAACACCGTACAGAGCAGTAGGTTGCCCCCTGTTTTTGCATAGAGCAGCGTGATTAAAAGCGAGATGCAGCAGGTGTAAAAGAGATAACCCGTCATCGAGGGCAATATGATGCCGACGAGCATTTGGGCAATCTTGAGGTTAATATCTACCATTACTGGAGCTGGTTTAGGTGGTTGGAACTGCCGACATAGCTTCTTCCCCTTCTTCGAGGGCATCAGCGACCGGGCCTACACCGCCAAGGAGCTACGGGATATGGAGAAGCCCCGTTACACCTACAACGGCGAGGAAATGACTGAGTATGAGGCCAGCCAGAAGCAGCGCCACATTGAACGCAAGATGCGGCGGTGGAAGCGTGAGTATAAGGCAATGGAGGCGGCGGGCCAGCCCACCGTTGAAGCATCAGCCAAGATTGCACAGTGGCGAGAAATTGAAAAAGACTTCTTGCGCCAGACCGGCCTTAAGCTCCAGAGCGACCGTTCACAGAATGCCGGATTCGGCAAGAGCGAGGCGGCAAAGGCTGCGGCTGTAAGCAGAAGGATAGACTCCTTCAAGGGCTTGGTTGGGATACGCACCGCAAGTGGCGTATCCGTTACTGAGGTATCTCGGCATTTTGGGGTGCGTGCGGTAGAGCGCGGAGTTTCTCGAGACGGCATCGAAAATGCATTGACTATACCGTTGAAGGTTGGTAACATTAAAACTGATGAGAAGGGGCAGCAAAGCCAGGGCTTTGTGGGCAAGTTTACCACCGTTAACATCAACCCGGTTACCGGCAACCTGATAACCGCATGGAAAACCAGCAGCAAGGAGAAAGGAGGCAACTAATTCATGGTGTATAGCTTTAATGAAAAACAGAAGGCCTTGATACGTCAGCTTGGGCTCGATCCGGAAAAGGATTACGAAGAGGACGGCGAAGAGCTTCTGGATGTAGTTGCCGACCATTTGCTTTCGGTTGGCCTCAAAGAGGGTCAGGACGAAACCAATGCAATAGGTGATGTTTGTGAAGACATCATAACCATCATCACAAGAGAATATTAAACCACCTTCTTTTGAGGGTGGTTTTCTTTATTTCAATAATCTCAGCACCTTGTTTTGGCAGGGTGCTGTTTTTATATCCAATTCGCCGACTGCGGGCGTAAACGGCAGAGCAGCACGAGGCCGAAACCTCGTAAAAAAGCGTATGTGGAGGGCGCCTTGATAGTTGCTGAGATTATGGCGTCAGCCGACGCAGAATATGAGCTGGACGAAGCACTGGCAGATATACCACTGTCGGGCTGGATACCGGTCTGTGCCCATCGAGAGGCATTGCAGCAGGTGGCCATCGCAATTGGGGCCGTGGTGGATTGCAGTCGCAGCGACAAGGTGCTGATTTACGCCCCGCCCGAACGCCCCACCAGCCGAATCACCTATGCTCGGAAGTTTGTGGGCCAGGCCCTAAAGGTTAAGCCTCTGGTGACCGGGGTGGATGTGGTGGCCTACTCATACCGGCCCGGCGGCGATGAACGAGAGTTGCTCAATGAGGAAGAGTTGGCACCGGGAGTATATGAAGTGCTCTTTGATACCCCGGTTCACTCACTGGTAGCTACAGGAGCTACCGTCTTAGAAAGTGGTGCAAACTACGCCCGCTTGCAGGTAGACATTGCGGGCCCGGTGATTCTCGCTGGCCAAGAATACGCCGAGAGAAAACGCACCGTCAGCCGCCGGATGGCCTCTCTACCTGCCAACACCTCTGCTAACATCCTAACAGTGGAAGAGGCAACGCTGGTTAGCCCCAACAATGCCGGTTCCGTCGCCCAACGGATTTTCGACTACTACCAGCTGCGGCACGAGAACGAGTTTTCGCTGGTGGTGGGGGATGAGGGGTTGGCGGACATTGTCATGGTGGACAGCCTGAACCGGGAGAAGCTAAAGGGCGTGATAGAGTCCATGTCCATTGACCTCACCGGAGGCTTTGTGGCGAAGGTGAGGGTCTGTGGTGACCGCATCAATACGCTGGCAGCAGACTACGCCGGAGAGATCTACGCCGGTGAGCCTGTGGGGGTGATGTAAATGTGGAAACAACCCATTTATGACCGCACCGAAGCGGACGTGCTTAACCGAACCCCCAAGGCATATTGCAATGTGGCAGACCTGCAGCGGTTGGAAGATAACTGCTCCTATTTGGCCGGATTGCTGGGCGTGACCGTCAACACAAGGGCTTGGGCAATAACCGATTTCCCCACAGTATCTGAACTGGCCCGCATTCGGGGAAATATCGCAGTGCTACGAGCAGCTTACTACACGCCCGGCACAACGCCGCCCACCCCAGATAACCCGCTGAACCACTGGGAGCGCTGGAATGCAGCGGAGCGAATCCTTTATGACCTTGAAGAACTGTACCGCCTGAACCTTGCCATACTGATGCGGGCAGGGGAGGGCTATGCTGGAGATACGATAGGAGTGATTTAATTGGCATTTGTGAAAAAGACATGGGTAGATCGTCAAGCAGAATACCCCGCCCGGCGCAAGCTAACGCCCACTGGTACGCCGGATGTCTACGACGTGTCCAGAGAAGAAGGGTTGATTATCGAGGCAGGGGATGCGCTGAATGCCGCCAATCTGAACGACCTGGAGAGCCGGGTGGAAAGCGGCTTCACAGAGATGGGTATTATCCCCGCTACCATCACCTACGCCGCAGGCAACTTTGCCGTGGTGGCAGACCTGCCCATGGGTGTAACCCGCGCCACCCTGCTGGGCTATACCGCCCAGCCCTACGCTGAAGGTGATACCATGACGCTCAACGGCGCCCCCATCACCCTCACCGACCTGACCGGCGAACCTCTCAGCGACGGCGCATGGGGCAACGAGGACGGGCTGGCGGTGCCGGTGCAGTTGATGGTTGACCTGAGTGGCGAGGTCAAGAGAGCTTTTTTTAAGGTGGGGGGCGGGGGTGCCCCCGGAATATTTGGAGATGGCCGCGACGGCGATGCTGTTATCAGCGGCACGGTAACGCTGCCCGTAACAGTCCCCCACCAAAGTATCGTAGAGAAGCAGTATAAATCCCTCACTATCAACGCTGGGGCAACGCTTAAGTGCGACGCTCACAACGCCGGGCTGATTATCCGGGTCAAGGGTGACTGTATTATCCATGGCACCGTAGACCAAAGTGGACTTGCCCCAAAAACCAACATTAATAATAATTACCCATATCCCGCGCAACTGGTGTGCGGAGATGGTGGTGACGGTGGAGGTGGAGCTATTGGCATGTTGGCTCGGCCATATGGCGGGGGGTACTCCGCGGGTGGCAATGGGCTGGGCGGCTCGTCGCCGGGCGGCGACGGTGGCGATAGTACCGGTATTACCGTTGACATTGAAAACATTTTTGTGGGCGGCGTGCCCAACCCAGCCGGAGGTACTTGGCGGCCCGGTAGGGATGGAAGTTTCGGCGGCGGCGGAAGCGGAGCCGCCGCATCACAGGCTGGCGGTGCTGGCGGCGATGGCCCGGGCGGCGATGGCGGTAACGGTCAATGC
>JAEWWW010000084.1 GCA_023396215.1 Bacillota bacterium
TGGGGCAACAAGAAGTATATGAACATGAAGCACTTGGAGGCCGCTACTGACGATGCCTCTTTAGCTGGGTGACTTCATTCAAAGCAGGACTGCAAACCAATTTGCGCATAACTCTTGACACTACCCAAGCTGCACGCAAAACCCGTAGGTTTTGCGTAGGATACAAAGTCCCCTTTTTGGAGGGTGCCAAAGAAGAATCGCAAAAGTGCGAAGTGCACAACCGGGGCAATGCAAGCATAGGCGGAAGGCGTGGAGGGGCGCAGCCCCTCCATGCAGTAGTCCCCCTCCCACAAGCAGAAACAGCAATTTTTTCCTCAGGAGAAATGTGGGAGGGGGTAAGGGGGAGGGCGGTGCTCTTTAAGCAAACCTGCCCTTGTGCATCTTTTTATAGGCAGAGGGTTCCTTTGTTTATTCGCTTTTTGCAACCTCATGCGGCTATTGCACAAAAAACTACCGGGGAGGTATCTTTTTTTATCCAAAATAGAAATGTGCGAGGCAAGGGTTCTTTGGTATAATAATTGTAAAGTAATGCGTATATCATTATCAGATGCCCGCCCATGGCGGCGCGGATGATATTCTACGGCATCATTGTAAAGTCACACAGCTCTCTCACAGGGTATGGGCCGCGTCTGCTGCGCTGCCGGCATCCCTGCTGGCAGGATGAAAATCTGAAGCGGTGAGGGTCACCACGGTTTGGAGGATGCAATGTTTAAGAATATTGTCACACTGGCGCTTAATCCTTCTCTGGACGCCACCATCTGGATTGATAATATAAGGATAGGTGAAGAAAACTACGCAACGGCCGAACGCTATGACGCCAGCGGCAAGGCGGTGAACATTGCCCGTACCCTCAAGGATTACGGCGTGGAAAACGAGCTGGTGCTGCTTCTGGGCAAGCACAATGTGATTCCCTTTGTCAACCAGCTCAACCGCGAAAAGATTCAATACCACCTCATCGTGGTGGAGGGCCACACCCGTGAAAACCTCAGCCTTGTGCAGCGCGACGGCAGCGTGACCCGCATCATGCGCAAAGGCTTTATGGTGGAGTATGAAGCGGTGGAAGAAGTGATGCTGATGCTGGAAAACTGCGTCAGCGAAGGCACCCTTGTGGTCATCTCGGGCCGACTGCCCGAGGGTATCTCGGTGCGCCGCTTCAAGGCCATCTGCGCCAAAATCAAGGCGCTGGGCGGGCTGATTAGCATCGACAGCCGCTCGCTGGCGCTGGAGGATTTGCTGGAGATCAGCCCGTGGCTCATCAAGCCTAACCGCAGGGAGTTCACCGATTTGGTGGGCCGCGCGATGCAGACCCACGAGGAGCTGGCCGCCGCCGCCGCCGGGTTGGTCAAAAAGGGCATCGGGCGCTGTCTGGTCAGCCTCGGGGCCGACGGCCTCGTCTATGCGGGCGAGGAGGGCGTCTTTGCCGTTCATGTGCCGCAGGTGATTGTGAAATCGGCGGTATCGGCGGGGGATAGCCTGCTTTCGGGCTTTATCAAAGCCAAGATGAGCGGAAAAGACATCCGCCGCTGTCTGGCGACAGCGGCGGCGTTTGGCACGGCAGCCTGTATGGTGGACGGCTCGGTGCCGCCGCCCAAGCTTTCGATGGGCAATATTTTGGGGCAGGTGCAGGTTCAGGAAATCAGTTTAGACTAATGATGGCATAATTAAGCAGCACCGCAAGGGTCAGCCAAAGCAAGTAGGGGGTTAGCAGCAGCCCTGCGCTTTTGTTGGCCCTGTAAAAATAGATGGCGGTGGCGGCTGCCGTCCACAGCAGCGCGCAGGATACCCAGAACCCCAGCTCCCACAGCCCCAGCCGAAAAAAGATAATCGGCCAGGCAAAGTTCAGCAGCAGCATGGCGCCATACAGCAGCATGGCCGAGCTTTTCAGCGACGGCAGCGCCTTGGAGCGGCGCACCAGATAGGCCGAGCTGCCCTTAAGTACATACAGCACCGGCCACACCACCATATACATCCATTGGGGCGGTGCAAAGGCCGGCAGGTTCAGGCTGCGGTATACCTCCGCCATATTTCCCGAGAGCAGCGCGCTCGCCAGCCCGCTCACCAGCGGCAGGGCCACATTGAACAGCCAACTGCCTGCCCTGAAGGGCTCCATAGGGTACCCCCTTTCACACGGTGTGACAAAACCTGTTCCCAGCCATCAGCGACGGGCCTCAGAGCAGGTCCATTTTAGCCGAACATAATATGCCTATGCCGCAAGGCGGGGGAATATGCCCCTTCGGGCGGCCCGGCATTTGTTTTTTTATCTTTATCCAGAGGATAATCTGCCCCTGAAAGCCGGGCTTTAAGCTGGTTTAGGCATTGTTTTACAAATTTTTACTGCAAATTATATGAAAACCGGAGATAGACGCGCATTTTTGCGGGCGCCGCCGACGCCAGCCCGCTGCCTGGCGTCAAAACCCACCGGATTTTCGGTTTGTAAATATACAGAAGAAAGGGCCGAAGCATGAATCAGGTCATCATCGATGGTTATCTTGTCAACCCCGGCGATATCTCATGGCAGCCGCTGGAGGAGCTAGGGCCGCTGACCGTCTACCCCGATACCCCCCGCGAGCTGATGGCCCAGCGCCTTACCGACGCGCAGATGGTGTACTGCAACCGCACCGTTTTCAAAAGCGAGCTGCTGGCCTCCTGCCCCCGGCTGGAGTATATCGGGCTGTTTGCCACCGGGTACAACACCATCGACCTTGCGGCGGCTGACGCCCATGGTATCACCGTCTGTAACGTGCCCTCCTACAGCAGCTATGCGGTGGCTCAAAACACCATTGCACTGCTGCTGGCGGTGGCGGGCAACACCGCCGGGCTAGGCAGCCATGTCAAAAGCGGTGGCTGGGTGGGCGCTGTTGACCCGGTTATGCAGTCGCTGCCGCTCATCGAGCTTTACGGCAAAACCATCGGCCTTATCGGCTTTGGCGAAATCGCCCGGGTGGTGGCTGATATCGCCCTCGCCCTGGGGATGCGGGTGCTCTACTACCGCCGCAGCCCCAGCCCACAGGCGGAAAAACCGGGGGTTTCCTACGCAAGCCTTGAGCAGCTTGCGGCTGAGAGCGACGTGGTCAGCCTGCATTGCCCCCTCACCGACCAAACCCGGGGGATGATAGACGCAAGGTTCATCGCCGGCATGAAGGACGGGGCCATCCTCATTAACACCGCCCGGGGGCCTATCCTCAACGAGGTGGATGTGGCGGCGGCGCTGGATAGCGGCAAGCTTTACGGTGCGGCGGTGGATGTGCTTGCCAAAGAGCCGCCGCAGCCCGGCAACCTCCTTGTGGCCCACCCGCGCTGCATTGTCACCCCCCATGTCAGTTGGTCGCCGCGCGAAACCCGCATGCGTTTGGTGAAGCGCGCCGCCGAAAACGCCCGGGCCTATCTGGCGGGCAACCCTATCAATGTGGTAAACAACCCCAAAAGAGACAGTAAAAAACAGGAGTAAAAATTATGGGACATGAGGCAGTACAGGAGTTTTTGGCCCAAAAGGGCTTTGAAGGCAAGATAACCCTGCTGGAGCAAAGCACCGCCACGGTGGAGCTTGCCGCCGCCGCGTTGGGGGTGGAGCCGGGGCGTATCGCCAAGACGCTGGCCTTTGCGCAGCCCGACGGCTGCGTGGTGGTTGTAGTCAGCGGCACCGCGCGGATAGACAACAAAAAATATAAGGCCGCCTTTGGCTGCAAGGCCAAAATGCCGGGGCTGGAAGAAACGCTGGAGGCCACCGGCCACCCGGTGGGGGGCGTCTGCCCCTTCGCCCTGCCCGAGGGGGTCAGGGTGTTCCTCGACCAAACGCTGCGCAGCTACGACGTGGTGCATCCCGCGGCGGGCGCGCCCAACGCCAGTGTGCGCCTGACGGTGGAGCAGCTGGAGGCGCTCACCGGCGGCCAATGGGTGGATGTTTGCCAGGAGCAGGAGTAATTCCGTTTGCGGAAAAACCGTCTGCCCGTTTTTATTTAATAC
>JAEWWW010000094.1 GCA_023396215.1 Bacillota bacterium
AAGAAGTATATGAACATGAAGCACTTGGAGGCCGCTACTGACGATGCCTCTTTAGCTGGGTGACTTCATTCAAAGCAGGACTGCAAACCAATTTGCGCATAACTCTTGACACTACCCTTGACACTACCGCGTGCTTTTTTGCGGAAGAGGAGGAGCAAGGCAGCGGGCGGATGACTTTCTTTTGGAAAAAGGAAGTCGGAGCAAAGCGAACTTTGCTCCGACGTGTACTCACCATGGAAAAAAAATTTTTTATACCTTGTTGAATCTTGACTTCTCACATAGAGATATAGATGGACCACAACATAAGCTAAGGATGCATTTTTATATGTATTTCACATATATCCCTTCATTTTCACTTATTACTTTCGAGGACTTATTGTTGCAGGTGCTGTTTCTCCAAAATCTCTAATAAATCTTGAGGCTGAAACACGGCACCAATGATGTGGGCTTGCCAATATGCCTATTTCTAACGCCTCTTTTCCAAGAAGTCCTACAAAGGAGCTTATTATCAAAGTACCTGGATAACCATTATTACTGCTTTTACAGCGTGTAATTGCAACATAAAATAAACGACGCTGCTCTTCCAATTGTTTTTCAAGGCTTATGTCGCTGTCTTTATCCAAACGGGGAAGCAGTTCATCTATAGCGCTCATAAGAATAACATATTTTGCACTCAATCCTTTTGAAGCATGAAGACTCATTATACGGACATGGTCTCGTTCTGATGTGTTTTCCGGGTAGGAGACTCGGTCGACAATATATGAATGTATTTTTTGAAGCCAAATCTCAAGACCAACCCCTTTTTCCTTCTCTGCAGCTGCAACTGCTTCTGTTAGTATATGTCTAAAATCACTGTTATCTGGTATATCTTTAGCAAAGATATCAATTAATGCGTCGCCATCATCTTTAATAGCAATACATATATCTCTAATCTGCCCCATAATTTTCTCATATTGTTTTATCATTGGAGAAATGTTAGAAACTTTCAGACTATTAGAAGCACATTTTTCCAATACCTCAGATATGGTCATGTCGTTTTTTGTAGAGTATTCAAGCAATCGCATATAGCTTTTAGTGCGATAATTTTGACTTCCATTCCCTAACAAATAGCGCAATGCTACCATGTCGCTTGGCTTGGCCATTAAGGTGAGGAGGGCAAAGTTATATTTTAAATCATCAGTATCTATTGCAGATTCTCTAAAATAGGATTTGGCGTTTATACCTTTTTGAACAAGTAAGTCACGGATTCTATATCCTATTTTTCTTACCGGTGTAAGTATCAATACATCTTCGGGATTAATTTTACCTTTTATAATATCAGCACAAACTTTTCTGCTTATTCCATTTATTTCATCATCAAGAGAATCCCATTGTACAATTTTCACTTCGCCGTCTTGATTTTTCTCAAAGACGCCTAAGTCTCCTAATGTGCGATTGGTATTGTGCGTGATAAGGCGTGATGCCATATTTACTACTTGTCTTGGACAACGCCTACATTGGTCAAAGTCTATGGCATCGCAGCCGGGATGTGTTTCTGGAAATTCGCGAATACCTTCTGGATGGGCGTATTTAAATGAATAAATTGATTGGTCATCATCCCCAATAATAGCCAAATTACCATTTGAAGACAACAAATCAATTACTGCTTGTTCGGCTTTATTCAAATCCTGATATTCATCAACGAGAACATGGTCGAATTCACGCCTTTCTGCGCATCTTGGATTATTACGAAGATAGTGAAATGTTTCAATAATCATTTCTCCAAAGAGCATTGCTCGATGGGTTTTAAGCCACGAAAGAACTTCTTGTTCAAATTGTCTATCGGTTTCATCTAATGGGAAACCTGGTTCCTCAGATTGAAGGCGTGCCCAAGCGGCCTCGAATGCTTGTAGTCGCTTCTGTTTGTCACGAAACTTTCCAAAAGTATTACTTATATCATAAAGCATAGGTTTTTGCTCAAATTCCAACATGGGTCTGGGGAATCGCCCGGTACTCTCTATAATATCTTTTTTATTCAAAAGTCCAAAACAAAAGCCATGTAGCGTTTTCGCAATAACTTTATCAGCGCCATCCACTCCAACAGATTGAATTTCATTCTGCAAATCTTGCGCTGCTGTTCTTGTAAATGTCACAGCAAGAATTTTTTTGGGATTTTGACCTTGTTCCAACAAACGAGCAACTCGACGTTGCAATCCAAAAGATTTACCCGTTCCCGGACCCGCAACAACACGAATAATCTTGGAATTATCTGCTGCAAATTTATATGCTGCAGAATTTTTGTCTAAGTCAGTATCCCACGCCATCATAATTCCCCCTAATTTTTACTTGAACCTATAATGAAAGAAAATGCGTGATTTAATCGCTTTGTTTTTCTTAATTATACAGTAAGTTCTACATTCTAACAATCAATTTTAAACTGAGGCCAATTGGGTAAGTATAGGTACTCAAAATTGCTGTGAATAAACAAGGTTGTCCAAATATTCTCCAAGTCTGGAAGTTCATATGACAATGCAGTTACAGAGGCATTTCCGCAGCTATGAAAAAGGAGGAGCTTTACTGTACCATCTACAAATCAAAGCGTCAGTTCTACAACAGCATGGTTGGATAGGAATGTTCAAAAGTCGTTGATTTCGATTTTTTGATTATGAATTCAGAATTTTCCTATCATACTAAGATGGACCTACCTTTTTGTAACAAGTGGCATAGTACCGATAAACGCAAGATTTTGAGTATAGAAAAAGGTACGAAATACTGAACAGTCTAATAAAACTGTTCAATACTTCGTACCTAATTCAATTGGTGGAGGCGGCGGGAATTGAACCCGCGTCCGAAAATCTATCCATACAGCTTTCTCCGAGTGCAGCCTGTCATCTACATTCCCTTATGCCGCCGCCGACAGACAGGCAACAGCACTTAGTATCCCCTGATACGTCAGCTGCTTCGGGGAGCAGGCGGCTGACGTTGACCACTAATCGACGCCCTTTTCCAAGCCGTGGTACTCAAGGAAAGGACGACAGCCTAATTAGGCTGCGAACGCGTAATTATCGTTAGCGTTTAATTTAAAAATTACCCGTTTTATAGAGGTCGAGTGCCTCTACTCGCTTACCGTACTTCAAAATCCCCGTCGAAACCTTTGCGCCCCCCTATCTAAAAAATGGGTTTACCTGCTGCGGTCCTTCATGGCCCGCTCCACATCCCGCTTGGCGTCGCGCTTGGCCATATCGGCCCGCTTGTCATAAAGCTTTTTGCCCTTACAGAGTCCTATCTCCGCCTTAACCCGCGAATTCTTAAAGTAGAGCGACAGCGGAACCAGGGTATACCCCTGCTGCTTCACCAGCCCCAATAGCCGGCGAATCTCCTGCTTGTGCATCAGCAGCTTGCGCGGGCGCAGCGGGTCGCGGTTAAAGATATTGCCCTGCTCATAGGGGCTGATGTGCATCTGGCGGATAAAAAGCTCGCCGTCGGTGATTTCGCACCAGGCGTCCTTCAGGTTGACCCCGCCCTGACGCAGGCTTTTCACCTCGGTGCCGTATAGCTCTATTCCCGCTTCATAGCTTTCCTCCACGAAATATTCGTGGCGCGCCTGACGGTTGTAGCTGATATTCTTGATGCTGCCTGCCATTTGGGTTCACCTGCCTTTTGCAGCTTGTGTCATAGTCATCCCCAGCGCCGGGTGGCCTGTGATGAATATCCCGCAGTACAAACAGCGCCGCTCTTTGTACCGGGATATCATATCATAACATATCTATGCAGTTTGTCAATATGTCTGCGTGGGTTAAATGCTGCCTGAACTGTCAGGATTATCCCACATTTTAAATTTTATTTTTTTTGAAAACCCAGAAGTTGTTCACCACAAAGCTGATGGCCAGCGTCACCAGCGTGGCGGCAACCTTGGCCGGAAATTTGCTTAACCCTATACTCACAGTAAAAAACCGAAGCAATATTACACTCAGGCCAAGCATGCAGAGGTTGAGGGCCAAAAACTTGAGCATGGTGGCGCTGAAAAAACGCTCCTCTGAGCGGAAGGTCCAACTGCGGTTGATGATATAGCTGTTGAGCGTGCCCGCCGCGTAGGCAACCGCCTGCGCCGCGTAGATGTTCACCGACAGCCACTGTGCCAGCAGGGTGAACACCGCGAAATCCACCCCGGTATTCAGCAGCCCGGTCAGCCCAAATTTAAAAACACGCTTGATAAAATCCATCATGGCCTGTACTGCCCTCCTGCTAAATTATCAGAAGAGATTGCCTAAAGAGCGAAGCATAACGGTAAAAAACAGACGCAAAAGCCACGTTATATTTCGTTTCGGCCCTCCAGCGCCCGGTAAAGGGTCACCTCGTCGGCATATTCCAGGTTGCCCCCCATGGGGATGCCGTATGCCAGCCGCGTTACCCGCACCCCGAGGGGCTTGAGCAGCTTTGCGATATACATCGAGGTGGCCTCACCCTCCACCGTGGGGTTGGTGGCCATAATGACCTCCTGCACCCCTTCGGCGCTGATGCGGGCCAGCAGCTCCTTGATGTACAGCTGCTCGGGGCCGACGCCATCCATCGGCGAGATCAGCCCGTGCAGCACATGGTACACTCCGTGGTACTCGCGGGTGCGCTCAAAGGCGATGACATCCCGGGGGTCTTCCACCACGCAGACGGTGGTTTTGTCCCGCCCGGGGTTTTGGCAGACCGGACAAAGCTCCGCATCGGTAAAGCTTTGGCAGCGGACGCACTTCTTAATCTTTTCCTGCGCCTCTATGATAGCGGCCGCAAAGGCGCGGGCCTGCTCGGCAGGCAAGCCGAGCACATAAAAGGCCAGCCGCTGGGCGGTTTTGCGCCCGATGCCCGGCAGCCGCTCAAACTGCTCCACCAGCTTGGTGAGAGGCAAAACATTGTAGGCCATGGTCGTTTACAGCATCCCCGGCAGCGAAAGTCCGCCGGTAATCTTCTCCATCTCGGCTGCGCTGGTTTCCTCCACCGTGCGGATGGCTTCGTTCACCGCAGCTATAATCAAATCTTCCAGCATCGATACATCATCGGGGTCCACAATCTCGGGCTTGAGACTCAGCGACTGCAGCTCCTTGCGCCCGTTAATGGTCACCTCGACCACGCCGCCGCCCGAGGTGGTGGTATACACCCGCTCATCAAGCTCTGCCTGCTTTTCGGCCACATCCTTCTGCATCTTCTGCGCCTGCCGGAGCATCTGCTGCATATTGCCGGGGGCGCCGCCACCGTAACCCTGCGGAAGTCTTGCTTTCATATCCTGAATCCTCCATAGTCATGCTTTATTGTAATGAGCCCCGCTCCAAAGCCGCAGACAAACGAAAAACTGTTTTCACCGCCATGGCCGGACTTTAGGGGGTTTTATTGTATCTCAATGGGGATGCCCGCCTTCTGCGCCTCCTGCAAAATGCTTTCCAGCGGGTTGGCTGACCCGGCCTGTGGAGCCGCCTCGTTGGCGACATAGGGGCCGATGCCAAGGGGCTTGCCGGTGACCTGAGCGATGCACTGCTTGAGGTCTTCCCGCGCCTTTTCGCTGTTTCTCACCAGCTCGAGGAACATGGTGTTTTTGGAATCTATCAGTACTCTTCCCCCTTGCAGGTAGGCGGTGGAGCCTGTCAGAAAGCCGCACAGCGGCCCGTTGCGCTTGGCCAGAAAGGCCAGCACCTGCTTCCAGCCGTCAAAGGGGGTTGCATCCCCATCGGCGCTGCCGGTGGAAGGAGCCTCGGATGGGGACGGCGGGGCCACATCTGGTTGGGCTGCCGTTTGCGCCGGGGCCGGGGATTGTGCCGCAGGCTGCGGCGCTGCCGGCTGCGTCTTTTTGGGCGCTGCCGGTTTGGGCGCGGCGGGCTGTACCGCCACCGCCCCGGATATCAGCCCCGCCTCGAGGCGTTCCAGACGCTCAATGAGGGCTTCATTGGTGGCGTCAAGCGAGGGGTCGCAAAGGCGGATAGCCGCCATCTCAAGCTCGGTTTTGCGGTGGGGGGTTTTGGTCATGGCGCTCAGCGCCTCTGAAAGCACCCCCAGCCCCCGCACAATCTGGGACATTCTGCTGCGCTTGGCCTGCGCAATGTAACGCTCCAGCGTTTCGGGCAGGCAGACAATCAAATCTCCGGGGTTTTTAGAGCCCTTTGCCACCATCAGGTTGCGGTAGTGGGCAATGAGCTGCTGGCAAAGCCGGTCATATTCCACCGTCTGCTGCCCCATCAGGCCGACAATCTCCAGCGCCGCGCTGCTATCCTGCGCCAAAACGGCGTCGCAGAGGTCAAAGAGGGTTTCCTGCCCGGCAAGGCCGGTGGCCGCGCTCACCGTCCGCACCGTCACATCACTGCTGTGGGAGGCGCAGAGGTCCAGTAGCGAGAGTGCGTCCCGCATGCCGCCGTCGGCCAGACGGCCAATGAGCACCGCCGCGTCCTCCTCGAGGGAAATCTGCTCTTGCCCTGCCACCTGCATCAGCCGCTTTGCGATGATATCGCTGGGTATCGGCCGAAAGTCGAACCGCTGGCAGCGGGAAAGGATGGTGGCCGGCACCTTATGCACCTCGGTGGTGGCCAGCACAAACAGCACGTGGGGGGGCGGCTCCTCCATAATTTTCAGCAGGGCGTTAAAGGCCCCGGCGCTGAGCATATGCACCTCGTCGATGATATAGACCCTGAACTTTGCCATGTTGGGGAGGAACACCGCTTCTTCCCGCAGCTCGCGGATGTTTTCCACACCGTTGTTGCTGGCGGCGTCAATCTCCACCACATCCACCAGCGAGCCGTTATCGATGCCGATGCAGCTTTCGCAGGCGTTGCAGGGGTTGCCCCCCTCGGGCGCAAGACAGTTGACCGCTTTTGCCACCAGACGCGAGCAGGTGGTTTTGCCGGTGCCTCTCGAGCCCATAAAAAGATAGGCATGAGCCGGACGGCCCGTGCCAATTTCGTTTTTGAGGGTGGTGGTGATAGGCTCCTGCCCCACCACCTCGTCAAAGGTTTTGGGCCTGTATTTACGGTAAAGGGCTTGATACACCGCCCGCCACCTCCTGTTTTTTCTTTATCCCCCGCCTTCGGCGGGGGAGGGCCATTGCTAAAAAGGTTTTGGGCCTGTATCGGCGTAACAGAGCCGATATTCCGTCCGCTGCCCCCTATTTTTTCTTTATCCCCCCGCCTTCGGCGGGGGCGGGTCGTCGCGGAAAAGGCTTTGGCCTGTATCGGCGTAACAGAGCCGATATACCGCCCGCTGCCTCTGCTTTCTGCTTTTATCCCCCGCCTTTGGCGGGGGCGGGTCGGTGGGGAAAAGGTTTTGGGCCTGTATCGGTGCCAAAGCTGATAGCCCGCCCGCTGCCACCGGCCGATTGCCGCCAGGCTGGTGGGTGGCCCGGAGCATCCGGGCAAAGAAAAGAGGGTGTATACACTGTCGTACGGACACACAGATTAACTGCGGCGCACGCTAGGACCGCTTAATGCTGCTCGGTTCCCCGCCTGACATGGTTCACGGTGTAGCGTCGCACAGGACCCGCATATCCGCACGACAGTGTATACACCCGTGCTTTATCAACTGGGGGCTTCCTGAAAACTCCAAGCTCTTGGCAAATTCTACTGAAAACAATGCTTGCTGCGTTAAAAATGCTCGGAATACATGAAGTATTCCTGCGCTTTTTGCCTTGCACCCACCTGCTTTCAGCGAATTCCCCTTCAGTTTTCCATTTTCAGAAACGCCCTGGGCCAATGCTGATGGCCGTAGAGTAATATTATAAACGATATTGCGAAAAAACTCAACTGCATGACCGGTTTTATGGCGAAATATTTTTCCGTACCGCCCAGCAGAGCAGCGCGCGCCCTTATGGGGCGGGGCTGTCGGCTACGGCGTGCGCGGTAAATTTGTCGGTGATGAGCACGTTCAGGTAGCCCCCCCGCAGCGCACCCAGCACCGATTCGTGCTTGTCGGGGCCGCCGCCGATGGCAATCACCTTTTTGTGCTTCTTCAAATCCGGCAGGTCGATGGATACCACCCGGCGGCAGACGTCGGTATTACAGGGCTCGCCCTGAATGTCATAAAACTGGGCGCAGATATCCCCCACCGCTCCGGCGGCCAGCAGGCTGTCGACGGTTTCGCTTCTGTAGCCGTAATTGGCGTTGTAATCCACCATCTTGCTGGGCTTTTCACCGATGCCCACCAGCGTGATATCGGCATTGCGGGAGCGCTCTATCACATCGGCGATGTGGGGTTCGGCCTTGATGGCCCTGCAAAGCTCCTCGCTTTGGCAGATGTAGGGCGCGTTGATGATATAACCCGAGCCGCCGTATTTCTGTATCATGCGTTGGGCGATGATATTGGGCTGCGAGGAGGACCTTGCCGTACCGGCGCCCCCCATGAGGGTCACCACCTCGATGCCTGTGATGTTGCGGTTTTCATTAAGGTTGTGCACCATCTGCTCGAGGGTGCGCCCCCAGGCCATACCCACCCGGTCGCCGCTGCGCAGGATATGCTCCACATACTTTGCGCCTGCGATGGCAATCTTGCGGCTGACTTGGTGGCGCTCGTTTTCAACACAGTCCACCACCTTGATGTCGTCCAGCCCGAAACGGTCTTTCAGGCCGGCTTCCAGCTCCAGCAGATGCTTGACGTTGCGGTGGTCCACAATCTCAATCTTGACCATGCGCTCTTCCCTGGCTTCTTTGAGCAGCTTGCCCAGCGTGATGCGCGACACACCCAGCATCTGCGCAATCTCGGCCTGGGTATAGTCCTTTTCATAGTAGTAGTAGGCTGCTTTCAGTTTCAGATAGTAACGCTGCTCGGCCCCTATCGGCATGGCAAACACCCCCTTGTATTGGCCTGCCGGGCAGGCCGGCAGGCTTTATGAAGGATGCGCTCTCCGCACCCCCCGCGCTGCGCCAGGCAGCCGGTGGATTTTTTACAAACGATACCCTGCTGCTTGGGGTTACTTCTTTTTAGGCAGGTGCAGGCAGACCCCCAGCGCGTCGGCGCAGGCCTCCATAAAGGCCTCGGAGCAGGTGGGATGGGCGTGAATGATATCGGCGATTTCATGGGCGGTGATCTCCATCGCCATAAGGGAGGAGGCCTCGCTGATCATCTCGGTGGCGATGCCTCCGAAGATGTGTACCCCCAAAATCTCGCCATAGGTTTTATCGATGATGACCTTGACGAAGCCGTCCGGCTCGCCGGAGGCCAGCGCGCGGCCGTTGCCCGCAAAGGGGAACCGCCCTATGGCCACCTTATCCCCCGCCTTTTCGCGGGCCTGGGCCTCGGTCAGGCCCACCGAAGCGGCCTCGGGCAGGGTGTAAACGCAGCCGGGCACCTTGCTCAGGTCGGCTTTTTCGTTGTGGCCCATGCAGTTGGCGGCGGCCGCCTCGCCCATCTTAAAGGCCGAGTGGGCCAGCATAATCCTGCCGTTGATGTCGCCGGGGGCGTAGATGTTGGGCACCGAGGTGCGCATATAGTCGTCGACTACCACCTTGCCACGCTCGGTCTTAATTTTGTCGGCAACGCTGCCAAGGCATTCCAGATCAGCCACGCGGCCGATGGAGAGCAGCACCTTGTCCGACTCGATGGGGGCTTCGCCCGAAGCGACCACAAAGGTTTTGCCTCCCTGCTGGTCAATCTTCTCCACCTTTTTGGAGGTGAGCACCTTGACCCCCAGCTTGGTCAGCGCCTTGGCCATGGCCTTGGAAATCTCTTCGTCCATAGTGGGTACCACCCGGTCGGCCAACTCCACGACGGTGACGCTGCTGCCGAAGGCGGCAAAGGCGGTGGCAATCTCGCAGCCGATGACCCCGCCGCCGATGACGGTCAGCCTGGCCGGCAGCTCTTTGAGCTCCAGTATGCCGTCGCTGGTGAGCACGTTGGGGTTTTCCACCCCGGGGATGGGGATAACCCCAGCCTTGGAGCCGCCCGCCAGTATGATGTTTTTGGCCTCGTAGATGTTGCCGCCGCACTCCACCCTGGTTTCGCCCGCCAGCTTGGCGGTGCCTTTAACAACCTCGACCCCGTTGGAGCGCAGCAGGCCCGCCACGCCGTCGGTGAGCTGCTTAACCACACCGGCCTTGTAGGAAACCACCTTGGCCATATCCACCGAGGTTTTGGCGTCGTTGAGGATGCCCCGCTGCCCCGCGTGCTTGATGTGCTCGATATACTCGGCGGTTTTTACATAGCTTTTGGTGGGGATGCAGCCCCGGTTCAGGCAGGTGCCGCCCACTACATCTTTTTCAAACAGAACAACGCTTCCCCCCAGCTGCGCCCCCTTGATGGCGGCTACATAGCCGGCGGGGCCGCCGCCGATGACTGCGATATCGTATACTTTTGCCATGAACTCTTCTCCCTTCAGGTTGCTGAAATTTGGCTCCCTCGCTGCAAAGCGATGCGGGCATCATCCCCTGCGGTCGCCTTGCCCGAATCGCTCTCCCTGGGTGGACGGTCACAGGCCGCCCAAGCCCCCCAAGGCATAACACAAGGCAGGCAACGAGAAATCGCGCAAGGCGAGGCGGCAAGCGCGGCAAATGAGGGAGCATATTGGATATATGTGACCGACATTTGCAAGCGCAGCCAACGAAGCAAGTAAAAATGTAAGGCATTTTTACGGTTGCACGATTTTCCCGGTTGCCTGAAAGGGGCGGGCTGCCGCCCGCCCCTTTAGTAAGCCTATATCAAGATTTCCATGGGGTTTTCCAGCAGCTCTTTGACGCGCAGCTGGAACTTGGCGGCGTTCATGCCGTCCAGAATGCGGTGGTCGTAGGTGAGCGACAGGGTGACCACCTTTTTGACCACGACATTGCCCTCTGCATCCAGCGCCAGCTCGTCGCGCACACGGTTGACACCCATGATGGCGGCGTCGGGCTGGTTGATGATGGGGGTGAAGCTATCCACCTGGAACATGCCCAGATTGGAGATTGTGAAGGTGCTGCCCGAGTATTCGTCTGGGCGCAGCCCGCCGTTTCTGGCGCGGCCCGCAAGCTCCTTGGCTTTTTCAGACAGCTTGGAAAGGCTCAGCTTGTCGGCGTCCCTGATGACCGGCACGATGAGGCCGTCCTCCAGCCCCACGGCAAAGCCGATGTTGGTGGCGGCCTTGGTCACCAGCTCGTTGCCCTCGATGCTGCTGCGCACCATATCGTTTTCAGACACGGCAATGGCGCAGGCCTTGACGATGAAGTCGTTAATCGAGATGCGCTTGTCTTTTTCGCGCCCGGCGTTGATGGTCTCACGCAGCGCCAGCAGGGCGGTAACGTCGTTGGACATGTTGTGGGTAACAGGGGGAATTTGCAGATGGCTCTGGGTCATGCGGTCTGCAATGACCTTGCGCATGCCGGTCAGCGGCTTGCGGGTCACCTCCATCGAGGTGGCGGCGGGGGCTGCGGCGGCTGCCAGTACGTCGTCCTTGGTGACCTTGCCCGCGTGGCCGCTGCCTGCGACCCCGGCGAGGTCTACCCCAAGGCCGGTGGCGATACGCTGCGCCAATGGGGTGGCCTTGACCTTCTCAACATCGGCGGCCTTCACCTCGCCATGCTTGCCGCTGGCGGGTACGTCGCTCAGGGCGATGCCGGCTTCGGAAGCCAGCTTTTTGGCATAGGGGGTGGCGGCCACGCCGTCGCCGCTCAGCTTGGCGGGGGCGGCTTCGGCCTCTGCCACAGGGGCTGCTGCTTCCGGCTCGGCTGCCGCCGAGGGGGCGGCGGGCGCCGCGGCCTCGGGCACCTTTTCGCCCGGCTTGCCGATATAGCCGATGGTGGTCAGCACCGGCACCACTGCGCCGTCCTCATAAAGCTTTGCCAGCAAAACGCCGGAGCCGGGGGCCTCGGATTCCATTGTAATTTTATCGGTTTCAATCTCCATGATGGGCTCGTCCATTTCGACGGTATCGCCCACGTTTTTCAGCCAACGGACGATGGTTCCCTCTTCCATGGCCATGCCGTTTTTGGGCATAAATACTTCAATTGCCACTCAATATTACCTCCCTTTTACAAATCTTCAATTAAAAACACCCTGTTTTTAATTCGCCGCATGTTTGTGCGGCGGCGGGCACAGCCCGCGCAGACGGGGTATCATCCCTGCCTGCGGTTAAGGCAATACCGCACAGTTCTAAGTGCTCTGGCGCGTCGGCGGATTTTTCGTCAGATAAAACAAAAACTGCAGAGAATACTGGATATATTCACGAGGATTTTTGTGAAAGATTACGGAAAATTCGCAAGCGACAGGGTGCTTAAGGCGGCAGCCGTGAATTGTGCGGTGTTGCCTCAAGCAATGCATCAACCGCGGGGCAGTGTTACAGGACTTCCTTAACGGCTGCGACAATTTTATCCTCGGTGGGCATCGCCTCACGCTCGAGGTTGGGGTTGAAGGGCAGGGGGCAATATTCCGCGCCCACACGCTTGATGGGGGCATCCAGATAGTAGAAGGCTTCGCTGTCGGCGATGGTGCTGGCGATTTCGCCGCCAAAGCCGGCGAACTTAACCGCCTCGTGCACGATGACCGCATGCTTGGTCTTCTTCACCGATTTGATAATCGCATCGGTATCCAGCGGGGAGATGGTGCGCAGGTCGAGCACCTCGACGTCCACACCCTCGCCAGCCAGACGCTCGGCGGCCGAGAGGCTCAGGTGTACCATTCTGCCGTAGGTGATGATGGTGCAGTCTTTACCTTCGCGCTTGATGTCGGCAACGCCCAGAGGAATGGTGTAATCCTCCTCGGGTACCTCGCCCTTGCGGCGGTAGAGCAGCTTGGGCTCATAGAAGATAACCGGGTTATCGTCGCGGATAGCGGCTTTCAACAGGCCCTTTACGTCATAGGGAGTGGAGGGCATAACCACCTTCAGCCCGGGGATATGGGCAAAGAGGGCTTCCCAGCTCTGGGAGTGCTGTGCAGCAGCGCCGGTGCCGCCGCCCGAGGGGGTGCGCAGCACCATGGGCACCTTCACCTTGCCGCCGAACATATAGCGCATCTTGGGGGCCTGGTTCACCAATTGGTCGAAGCAAACCGCCACAAAGTCAGAAAACATAATCTCGACGATGGGGCGCATGCCGGTCACGGCCGAGCCAACCCCGGCGCCGGTGAACGCCATCTCGGAGATGGGGGTATCCATTACTCTATCGGGGCCAAACTCTGCCAGCATGCCCCCGGATACGCCGAAAGCGCCGGCGTAAATTCCAATATCCTCGCCCATGAAGTAGACGTCTTCATCGCGGCGCATTTCCTCGCTCATGGCTTCTTTTACAGCCTGCGCATAGGTAATTTCTCTCATTGCCATTACAATTAACCTCCTAATACTATTTTTCCTCAAGCGATGGGCAGCGCCTGCCTTATAAGGCCCGCCGCTTTGCAGCGGGGCGGCGGCGCAACCGCCGGGGAAAGCCGTGCGGCGTCAAATACGCAGACGGTGGGGCTTCAGGCCGAAACCGGGCCCCTGCCGCGGTGCCGCACATCCATCATTTGCCGTGCCCGTAAAGGGCGTCGGTGAAAGCCGACTTAAGCCCGGCAGCGCTTATGCGTAAACGTCGGTGAGCAGGTCCTCAACGCTGGGCTCGGGGCTGCTTTTGGCAAACTCAACCGCGGTTTCGATAATCTCGTCCGCTTTTTTATCCATGGCGTCCAGCTCTTCCTGTGTAAAGATGCCGGCGGCCAGGGTTTTTTCGCTCAGACGCTTGATGGGGGCTTTTTCTTTCCACTCGGCAATCTCTTCCTTGCTGCGGTAGAGGTTACCGTCGCTCTTGGAGTGGCCGGAGGTTCTGTAGGAATCCGCAACGATGAACACGGGGCCGTTTTCAATCGCGTACTCTCTGGCCTCTTTCATGGTGTGGTACACCAGCTCGACGTCGTTGCCGTCGATGGCGTAGGCCTTCATTGCATAGGGGATGGCGCGCTTCACCAGATTGATATCCTTGGTGGCCTTAGAAATGGGGGTAGACATGCCGTAGGTGTTGTTGATCAGCAAAAAGATGACCGGCAGGTTCCATACCGAAGCGAGGTTCATCGACTCGTGTACCGCGCCCAGATTGGAGGAGCCGTCGCCCAGCATACAGACGCAGACCCTCTTCAGGCCCTTTTTGCGGATGGTAAGCCCGGCGCCGCAGGCCAAAGGCCCGTTTGCGCCCAGAATGCCGTTTGCGCCCAACACGCCCTTATCGAGGTCGGCGATATGCATCGAGCCGCCCTTACCTTTGCAGACGCCGGTTTTCTTCGCAAGGATTTCGGCCATCATGGCGTTTACATCGGTGCCCTTTGCCAGAGCGGTGTTGTGGCCGCGGTGGGTAGCCAGCATGTAATCCTCGGTTTCAAGGGCAGTCATGGCGCCAACCGCCACGCCCTCTTCGCCAATGCCCAGATGGGTTGTACCATGCACCAGACCTTGAGCAAAGAGCCACTGAACCTTTTCCTCGAACTTTCTGCAGAGCATCATCTTTTCCATCATCTCTTGCAACAACGCTTTGTTATCTGCTGTTACTTTCTTTGGTTTGCTCATACCCATAATCTCCTTTGCTATATTAAACTTCTTTTAAAGCCCCTGTGCAGAGTTCTAAAAGAAGTCTGGCATCCCATCTTGAACAATAAGGGGGGGAAGGGGCGTTTTGCCTGTATATTGCCCGGATGCGCCTGCGGCCTGCGCAGCCGCACCCGGGCATTGGGTTACTGATTAAATTGCTGTTGTTGGGGGGGGCCTTAGTCTTCGCCGAAACGGCTCTCGATGAGGGCGGCCAGCGCGTCAATCGCTTCGGTTTCATCCTCGCCCTTGGCGGTGAGCTCCACCTCGGTGCCCTGGCTCAGTGCCAGCGAGAGCAGCATAACGATGGATTTTGCGTTTGCCTCTTCCTCATCATCCATACGCTTGATGGTAATTTTGGATTTATACTTACCCGCCAGCGCGATGAATTCAGATGCGGGGCGGGCGTGCAGCCCAGTTTTATTCAGAATGGTCACTTTACGAGAATACATGATGAAGCCTCCTATAAATATAAAAATTAATAAAAGTAGATGCAGGTATTCTGAAATGCCTTACAAAATTTCTTTGAGCTCTTCCTTGAGGTAGGCGGTCACCTCGGCGGCGGTGGAAAGGCTGCACACCTTTTGGGCGATGGCCTCGGCCTGCCGGATGGTAATGCCGGTAATCAGCTTTTTAATGCCGGGCACCGAAGCGATGCCCATACTGAGCTGGCGCATGCCCAGGCCAATCAGAACCGCGGCGGCAAGGGGGTCGCCGCCCATTTCGCCGCAGACGCCCACTGGCTTGCCCTCTGCGCCAAAGGCGCTGATGACCTGCCCAATCAGGCGGAACATGGCCGGGTGGTAGCTCTGATAATACTTTGAAACGCTGGGGTTCAAACGGTCTACAGCGGTTAAGTACTGGCAGAGGTCGTTGGTGCCAACGCTGGCAAAATCGGCCTCTTTGGCGGCCATATCGGCCACCATGGCGATGGAGGGTATCTCCACCATAATGCCCAGCTTCACATCGGGGTTAAAGGGCAGGCCTTCGGCGGCAAGCTCTTCTTTCACCTGCTGCACCACCTCTTTGGCGCCCCGTATGTCGTCGATGCTGCCCACCATGGGGAACATCACCCACAGGTTGCCCTGCACCCCGGCCCGCAACGCGGCCCGCAGCTGGGTTTTAAAGACAGGCAGGTTCTCAAAGCAGAGCCTCAGCGCCCGCAGCCCCAAAAACGGGTTATCCTCCTGAGGAAGCTGCATGCTCTCCAGCTTTTTGTCGCCGCCGATATCCAGTGTGCGCAGGATAACCGGGCGGTCGCCAAAGGTATTCAGCGCGGTGCTGTAAACCGCAACCTGCTCCTCCTCCGAGGGCAGTTGGGGGCGGCCCATGTACAGAAACTCGCTGCGGAACAGGCCCACACCGTCGGTGCAGTCGGCCCCCGCCAGCTCGGTGGGGCTGGAGGAACCGATGTTCAGCTCGACCTCTATCTTGGTGCCGTCCTTGGTAACCGGCGCAACATACTTAAACTTTTTCACCTCGGCGGCGTGAGCCAGATGCGCCTCCCGCTTTTTGCCGTAGGCAGCAAGCTGCTCGGCGTCGGGCTGGGTGAAAAGCTCGCCCTTAATAGCATCTACAATGATGGTTTCGCCCTCTTTGAGCACGCTCATGATATCGGGCACCCCCAGCAGGGCGGGTATCTCATAGCTTTTTGCAATGATGGCCGAATGGGAGGTGGCGCCGCCGATTTCGGTGACGATGGCCAGCACGTTTTTGCGGTCGAGGGTGGCGGTGTCGGAGGGGAAAAGGTCGTGGGCCACCACGATGACCGGCCGGTCAAGCTTGGCGAGGTTTTTTTCCGGCACGCCAAACCAAACGCGCAGCAGGCGGGAACGCACATCCTGCAGGTCGGCCGCCCTTTCGCGAATCAGGGGGTCTTTTGCCCGGCTAAGCATCCTGATATATTTCTCATAAACGGTGTGAATCGCCGTCTCGGGCGATATCAGGTCGCAGGAAATGCATTCCACAATGTCTTCGTCCATTGCTTCATCAAATAGTATGTCTATATGGGCGCGAAAAATTTTTGCTTTTTCGGGGTCTTCGGCCCCAAGGCCGGCTTGTATCGCTTCCAGCTCCTGCTTGGCCTGTTCCTTGATGCCCAGATACTGCTTGCAATAGTCTTCTACCTGGTGTTTCTGTATAGTGACTTCTTCAATCTGAGGCTTAAAAGGCTGATAGATGTAAACCTCGCCACAGGCGATACCACTTGATACAGGACTTCCAGAATATTTCATACTTTTTCCTCCTGAGTTGGCTGAAATATTGGTGACATCCCGTCTAAGTTTGCATTTGTAAAGCCGGATTATATTTGTTAACCTAATATGTTCAGATTAGCATAGTTTTTTCCGGCTGTCAACTGCAATACGGGCCAAACCACAGTGTTTTAAAGGGCATACCGCAATGCCATATGCGGGGTGGTTATGACTGCTCGTTTTCACCGGACAAACCGATTGCCTCAGCCACCGAGCGCATGCCCAAAATGACCTCCTGGATTACATAATCCAGCTCCAGCTCCAGCATCTCACACCCCTTTCTGATAATTTCGCGGTCTACCCCTGCGGCGAAGCGGGGGTCTTTAAACTTCTTTTTTACCGATTTAACCTCAAGGTCCATCACGCTTTTTGAAGGACGCATAATGGCGGTGGCGTTGACAAGCCCTGTCAGCTCGTCGATGGTATAAAGCACCTTTTCCATCCGGTGCAGCGGCGGTATGTCGCAGCAAATGCCGTAGCCGTGGCTGGCTACCGCCCTGATAACCGCCGGGTCGGCCCCTGCTTCGGCCAAAATCTCCTGAACCTTAATACAGTGCCGGTCGGGGTACTGTTCATAGTCGAGGTCATGCAGCAGGCCGACAACGCCCCAGGCTTCCTGGTCGGGCTGGTCCAACAACCGGGCAAAGTGGCGCATGACCCCTTCCACTGCCAGCCCGTGCCTTCGCAGAGCCTCGCTTTGGTTGTATTGGCAGAGCAGCTCCCACGCCGCCTGCCGGTCTGGTATTGCTTGCATCTTTCTTCTCCTCCTGTGCCTATTAAAGCTGTTTGGGGTGATGGGGGCTCCGGGGCGGGCAGCGGTTTTGTGCCGCCGCCCGCGGGTTTCAGCTTCGCCTTTACGGCGTAACACCCCCAAGCCCGAAAGCCCCCTGTAAAAAGCAACGCTTTTGCTGCTTTGGGGGCTTCAGGCCTGGGGAAGCGCAGTCGAGGCGGGCCAAAGCTGCCGCTTTTCGCCTCCCCCGCCGCTTCTGCTGAGTATGATATAAATTTTAACACACTGTAAGGTTAATTTCAAAGGAAAAACTGTCATCATCCGCCGCCGACAAATCCGTCTACCCTTCGGTTCTGAAAATTTTTCCTTCGGCGTTTTGTCACCCCCGTAGGCGGGCGCATATATTGTTATTATCTTTGGCGGCAGCTTAAGCGCCGTTACCCAGCCGGGCGGCCACCGCGCCACCGTCGGTTGCCCGGTTGTAACATAATACTGCTTCGCGATGGGGCGCGTTTTTTGCGCCTCATCCGGCAATCGCCGATTGCCGTTGCGGCCCTGCCGCAAGCGGGCAGCATTGCAAAGTTTCTGCGCGGGCGACCGCCCGCTGCCGCGCCCTGCGTGGCAGGTGAAAGGCCGGGGCCTGAGCCGCAGATAGATATAAAAAAGCCGCCCTTTTGGGCGGCTTCAGCCTGTCAAAAAGTTCAAACTGGTTGTATACCGCTGTATACCTACTCAAAAGCTACGGCGCGGGATTTCCCGCGCCGCTTCCATCTATGGTAATTGTTAAGTAGCTTTATGCGGCGAAAGCTGACTAAAGATTTTCGGCTATTTTCTCCATGTATTCATGATTGGTACCACAACAACCGCCTATGATTTTTAATTCCATTATTTCTTTCAGGCGGATTACGCTGGCCGCTAAATCCTGCGGGGTAGATAATTGCAACTCTTGCGAGTTGTCTAATTCTTCTGGTGTGAGAGGCGAGGTGTTTGCCTGAATACCACAAAACCGTGACCTCACCACTGTAGTATTATTAAAAGCGCAGCTCAACGACTTATATAACACAGCAGGATGCACACAATTTGTCATATAACATAAAGGCCGGTTCTTTGTGGCGTTATCAATATAAGATGGCCTCATGTATGGTTGTGCCGTCAATCAGGCAGCCATTGTCGCGAATCATAAAGCTTATGATATAAGGGATTCCAGTTTCGGATAAGGCTTTTGCCATACCGGATGCCTCCGATAAGGCAGGCATAATTCCCGCATAAAAGAAATCGACATTATTTCTGGCAAAGCGTTCAATTGTCCACTCATGGAATCGTTGCGCGTCGTTTTCCGAGAGGACATCGGTTGCTTTATAAGCATCTCCTTTGCACCCGATGAGCGCGCCAACATACATATTATTACCGCTGATGCTTCGTACAAAAGCTACATTGTCATCAATGAGTGTTTCGCTATATGGGGAAACCGCTATACGTTCTTTGTTTGCCCGGCGCGTTGGGGTTGTTGCCATAAACGGCAAATTATATTTCTGCGCAATCGAGAAATAGTCCAGCCACATTGATTGTAACGCTGCCCTTGCGTTCTTGTCATAGACATGGCCAGCTAAAGCTACGCTATTATCCGGATAGATATGATATTCGCGTTTTAGACGCTCGCCTAATGCTCCTTCCATTAAAATCGTGTTATGCTTGTAACTACTCTCGAAATCCATAGAACAGTTCCTTTCTTCACCCCATACTTCAATTCCTGGCCTGGCCTTATTATCGCGCAATAATTTCATGCAGAATGGCAGATAAATACTTATACTTTAGCACCCATAGTAAAAAGGCTTTTTTGATAACCTGAAAGCCGCCCAAAAGGGCGGCTTCTTAGCGTCGGCTTGATGCGGGCCGTTACAGCAGCTCAGGAAAGAAGTGGCGAATCGCGTCGGTCAGCGACGCTTCGTCGCAGTGGCTGGTGACAAACCGCGCAGCCGCCTTGACCGCATCCTCGCCGTTCTGGGGCACCACCGGGTAGCCCACCACCGACAGCACGGGGATGTCGTTGTGCTCGTCGCCCAGCGCCAGCGTGTTTTTCAGGTCAAAGCCGTATTTGCGGGCAAGCCACGAAAGGCCGTTGCCCTTGCTGGTTTTGGCAAGATTAATATCGTACAGCCCGCGGTAGGAGCTGGTAAAGCTCACGCTGTCGCCCTGTTCAAACTCGTTCTTCAGCTTCTGGACCACCTCGCGGTCGTCCTCTAAAAACATAATCTTATGTATCTGGTGGCCGGTGATATCAAAGTCTTCTTCTATGGCCTTCAGGGCAATGCGGTTTTCGGGGGCGAGGTGTTCGGTTTCACGCCGCCAATAATGGATGCGGGGGTTGTCGCTGTTTTTGTAGTAGATGACCTGGCCGGTGTAGATGATATGGTCGATGCCCGCCTGGGTCAGGTACTTTTGGAGGTCGGCTGCCAGAGCGGGGGGCATCGGCTCCTCCATCAGGGTTTCCCCGGTGCGGTAGTCGTAAATATGGGCGCCGTTGCTGCAGATGGCGGGCAGGTCGAAGCCTATCTGGTCCACCACCGGCCTTGCAAAGGAAAAATGCCGGCCGGTATTGGCAAAGACCAACACTCCCTTCTCCTTTAACCGGCGGATGGTTGCCAAATCCTGCGGATGAATCTGATTTTTCTTGCTGAGCAGGCTGCCGTCCAAATCGACGGCGACACATTCCAGTTTGTTCATCGGTTCCCTCTCTTTTTCTTTATTACACGCTCTGTATGGCTGCCGCCCTAAACGGGCAGGGCAGGATGCGGGGGGTCTCGCCCGCCCCCCGCAGAGCAGCTTCTTTAAAAAGTATAACACATTTTGGCGCGCACCGCACCGTGACTATTTCAGTTCGGCAATGGTGACCCCGGCCTCGCCCTCGCCGTAAAGCCCCGGCCTGAAGCTGCGCACCAGCCTGCGCTGCTTGCGCAGGTGGTCCTGCACGGCGGCGCGCAGCACCCCGGTGCCCTTGCCGTGGATGATGGTCACCGTCTGCATCCCGGACATCACGGCGCTATCCAAAAAGCGGTCAAGCTCCAGCAGCGCCTCGTCGGCGGCCATCCCCCGCAGGTCAACCTGCATCGAGGCGTCGCGCTCCACCTTGGAGGGCACGGTGCGCTGGGTACGCCTGCCGTTAACCGTCACCCGCCGTCCGCTATCCTCCACCAGCCGCAGCCCGGCGGCCGCCACCTTGGTTTTGATGATGCCCGCCTGCACCAGATAGCTGCCGCCCGCGTCGGGGCCGGAAATCACGGTGCCTTCTGTATTGATATCGGCGATGATTACCGTGTCGCCCGCGCGCAGCGCACGGGGCAGCACATAGTTTTCCTCTTCGCGCCGGGCCACCGGGTCGGCCAGCTCCCGCAGCTTGTTGATGCTGCCCTTGTAGCCCGACCTGGCCTGCGCCGTCAGCTTGGAAAACTCCTCTTTATCCTTCTGCTTTTTCAGTTCCTCCAGCTCGCCCATCAGGATATCGGTCTGGGCCTTGGTGCGCTCCACGATGCCCCGGGCCTCCTGCCGGGCCTGCTCCAGCAGGCGCTCCCGCTCGCGGGTGAGGCGCTGGGCCTCGGAGGCGGCGGCGGTCTTTAGCTGCTGGCTCTCCTGCCGCAGCTGCCGGGCAGTCTGCTGCTCCTGCTCCAGTTGGCGGCGGGTCTGCTCCAGCGAGGCGATAACATCCTCGAAGCGGGTGTTTTCGGTGGAAACAAAGTCCCGCGCCCGCTGGATGATATCCTCCGCAAGCCCCAGCCTGCTGCCGATGGCAAAGGCGTTGGAGCGCCCCGGCACCCCTATGAGCAGCCGGTAGGTGGGGCTGAGGGTTTCAACGTCAAACTCGCAGCTGCCGTTTTCCACCCCGGCGGTTTGCAGGGCGTACATCTTAATCTCGGCGTAGTGGGTGGTGGCGGCCAGCCGCACCCCCAGCTCCCGCAGCCGTTCGATAATGGCCACCGCCAGCGCCGCGCCCTCTACAGGGTCGGTGCCCGCGCCCAGCTCATCCAGCAGCACAAGGCTGCCGCCGCCCGCCGTGGCCAGTATCCAGATGATGTTGGAGATATGCCCCGAAAAGGTGGAAAGGCTCTGCTCGATGCTCTGCTCGTCGCCGATATCGGCCAATACATGGTCGAACACCGAAACGCTGCTGCCGTCGGCAGCCGGGAGCATCAGGCCGCAAAGGGCCATGAGGGTCATCAGCCCCAGCGTTTTGAGGGCCACCGTCTTGCCGCCGGTGTTGGGGCCGGTAATGACCAGCGTATCAAAATCCGCCCCCAGCGTGATATCCACCGGCACAATTTTTTGCGGATCGATGAGGGGGTGGCGGGCCTTTTTCAGCAGGATGGCCCTATCCTGTGTGATGGTCGGCACGGTGGCCTTCATGCGGTAGGCCAGCCTTGCCTTGGCAAATTGCAGGTCGATGACGGCGGCGGCCTCGCAGCTATCGGTCAGCGGCCCGGCAAAAGCCCCCGCCTGCGCCGAAAGCTCGGCAAGTATCCGCTGTATCTCCTGCTGCTCGGCTGCTTTCAGCACCCGGATTTCGTTGTTGGCCTCCACCACCGCCATCGGCTCGATGAAGAAGGTGGCGCCGCTGGAGGAGGTGTCGTGCACCAGCCCCTTAATCTCATTTTTGCATTCGGCCTTGACCGGCACCACAAAGCGGCCGTCCCGCTGGGTAATAATCTGCTCCTGCAAAAACTTGGAAAGCGAAGGCGAGCGGATGATTTTCTCGAGCTGGTCGCGGATGCGCTGCCCCGCCGCCTTGATTTTGCGGCGGATATCGGACAGGTCGCGGCTGGCGTTGTCGGCAATCTCGTCCTCCGAGAGGATGGCGTCCAGAATGGTCTGTTCCAACAGGCGGTTGGGGGTCAGGCGGTAAAACAGGTCGTCCAGGCTGGTGGGCTGGCCGCTGCTCTGGCGCTTCCATTCGCTCATAAGACGCACCGTTTGCAGGGTGCGGGCAATCTCCAGCAGCTCGGCGGCGGTGAGGGTGGCCCCGCGGGCCGCCCGGGCAAGGCTGCCGTTGCAGTTGTGCAGCCCCCCTGCCGAGGGCGCGCCGAAGCGGGCCATAAGCTGTGAGGCGTCTGAGGTTTGCTGCATGCGGCGGCAGGCTTCGGGGTAATCGGCGGTGGGGGCCAGCTCCAGCGCCAGCCCGGCGGCCTCCTGACAGCCGCACTGGCCGGCCAGCATAGCGAGTATTTTATCAAGCTCCAAGGCTTTTTGATGTTTTTGGTTCATAGCGAAAGGTTACCTCCTTTGGGTGTTGGCTGTGGGAAGTTACAGGGGGTTGCCTGCGCATGTTGGGATTGGGGTGGATGGATGCTCCTAAAGGGGCGGATAATATCCCCCCTACGGAATGTGTGCGGCAGAGCACGGGAGCAACGACCACCCCGCCGCAAGCGGCACCCCTCCAAGGAGGGGAGTTAGTGTGACACATCGGCCCCTGCAGCTTCGGTGGTAGGGGCGACTATCAATCGCCCGCGGGCCCCGATGTTCCTAAACGAGCGGATGCTATCTGCCTCTATGGGATGTGTGCAGCAGGGCACGGGGGCAACGACCACCTCACCGTAGGTGACGCCCCCCAAGGTGGGGAATGGGAAGCGGGGCTACGCCGGGTTTTGTTGCAGCCGCTTCAACTACTGCGCACCGACTCCAGAAAGTCCAGCGAGGTAAAGCCTCTGTCCACCTGAGCCAGCAGGTAGGTTTGGCTGATTTTAGACAAAGCTTTAAGCCCTTCGGGGGGAAGGGCAAAGCTGAAAACACGCTCAAAATCCGAGTAAATTATGTAGCGCATGGCGGTGAGTACCCCGCGGGGCAACGGCAGCGCCCCGGTATCCTGCGAGGTGAGGCAGTCGCCGCAGGTGAGCAGCCCGCTCTGGGGCAGAAAATACATCTCCTCGGCCTCGTAACATGCGCACCCCCGGCAGGCCACCAGGTTGGGCATATACCCTGCCATTGAAAGCAGCCGCAGCTCAAAGAGGGGCTTGATGAAGTCGGGGCTGCGCTTCTCCTTTTCCAGCAGGTGGAGGCTGTTGAGCATCAAGCGCAGGTAGTCCCCCTCCCCTTCCCCCTCGGGGATGAGCTCGGCGCAGAGCTGGGCCATATAGCTTGCCAGCGCCAGCTTTTCGATATCCTGCCGGATACCGAAAAACACGGCGCTTAAATCGGCTTTATCCACCGTGTAGCGTTCACGGTTTTTGAAGAGTATGAAGGTTGAATAGCATAGCAGCCCGGTGGCTGGGGCAAGGGCGCTTTTCATCCGTCGGGCCCCCCGGGCATAAGCGGTAATGACCCCCCTGTCCCTGGTCAGCAGAGTCAGCAGCCGGTCGTTATCATCGATATTGCGTTCCCGTATCACCATCGCGTCGGTGGTAATCTGCATAGCCCGTGTCCTCTCCGTCCAGTCCCGGCTGAGGGGTTCTGCGCTGGTTGAGCATCTGTCGATAGGCAAGATAATCCCCCACTGAGCCTGTTTCGCAAAACCGCTGCCAAAAAAATTGCTCGTTTTGAATATTCATCTTGCTACCTCCGTCAAACAATATTATAACTGCTACGTTAAAGATTGTTTGCCAAAGGCCGGGGTTTATGAGCGGTAAAGCTTGTGTGCGCTTCCAGTATTTTTGCATTGACAAAGCCCGCAGACGGCCAGCAAACCACGCAGCCACAAAAACAAAAAATGTTTTTGTTTACTTTGTCAGTTGCGCTTGCAAATTTCGGTCACATACACAAAATATGCTCCCTCATTCGTTACATCTATACGCCCCGGTGCTAGTTGTTGTAGCCCAGGCTGCGCAAAATTTGTTCCTTGTTGCGCCAGTCCTCTTTCACCTTGACCCAGCACTGCAGGTTCACCTTGCTGTCAAAAAAGCGTTCCATATCCTCGCGGGCGTGGGTGGCCACCCTTTTCAGCATGGCGCCCCCCTTGCCGATAATCATGCCCTTGTGGTTTTCGCGCTCACAGTAGATAATCGCCTGAATATCCAGCAGGCCGCCGCCCTCCCGCTCGGTCATCGACTCGATGACCACCGCCGTGCCGTGGGGGATTTCATCCCGCATGCTGCGCAGCAGCTTTTCGCGGATAATCTCGGCCGCCAGCACCCGCTCGGGCTGGTCGGTGAGGGCATCGTCGTCAAAGTAGTGAGGCCCCGGCAGGGCGTAGCCCTCCAGCAGGCCCACCAGCAGGCTTACCCCTTCGCCGGTGAGGGCGGAGAGGGGCACAATCTGATCAAAGCTGTATTTTTCGGCCAGCAGCGCCATCTTGGCCATGAGCACTGATTTATCCTTGCACTGGTCTATCTTGTTGAGCACCGCCACCGCCGGGATGCCGTGCTTTTGAAAGTTCTCTATAAGCTGCTCCTCGGCGGTGCTGAGCGGGCCGGTGGCCTCGGTCACCAGCATGACGGCGTCCACGTCGGCCACCGTTTCGCTCACCTGACGCACCATAAACCGCCCCAGACTGGTGCGGGGCTTGTGCAGGCCGGGGGTGTCGATAAACACCAGCTGGGTATCCCCCTTGGTGAGCACCCCCGTGATGCGGGTGCGGGTGGTTTGGGGCTTGTCCGAAACAATGGCCACCTTGGCCCCCACCATGGCGTTCAGCAGCGAGCTTTTGCCCACGTTGGGGCGGCCCACAATGGCGATAAAGCCGGATTTTGTCGCTGTATTCTGCATTATTTTCTCCCTGTTTCACGGCCTGCCTGCAGCACCGCCGCTATTTTTGCCGGCCCGGCAAAGATGAACACCAGCCCGGTCACCACCAGCAGCCCCAGCTCGGCCGCCTTAAGGGGCCGGGCAAGCAGATCCTGCCAGATGGCTGTAAAGGTGGGGATATCCCAAAAAACCGTGATCCCCACCCCCACGCTGAAGAGTGCGCAAACCAGTACCGCTCCCGCCGCCACATCCTTGGCAATGCGGGCCAGCGGGTGGTAGGTGGTGGTTTCAAGGTTGACCAGCACCTCGACGGCGGTGTTTATCATCTCCATCGAGATGACCAACCCCACCGAAAGCATCAGCAGGCAGACCTGCGCCGCCGACAGTTGGTAATAACCCGAAAGCCAGAGCACAAAGGCTCCGGCCGTCAGGTGAATTCTCATATTGCGCTCGCCCCGCACACAGTAGAGCAGCCCCCGAAAGGCATGCGCAAAGCTGTCGCGCAGGTTGCGTATCTGCCTGTTCATCAGCCTGATACCGACCTTTCGCTAAAACACTCAAACGGCTTACGAGAACCTGCCGGAAGCTGCTTGCTCCGCCGGTTTTTGCGGCGGGGAGGGGGTTACTCCAGCACGTAGCTGGCGTCCCGCACCAGCCCGAGGCTGGTCAGCACCGCTTCTTCTTTTTCGCGCATATGCACCGCTTCCAGCCCGCCCTCGTGGTCGTAGCCCAACAGGTGCAGCATCGAATGCACCGTCAGAAAGCCTATCTCGCGCCGCAGGTTGTGGCCGTAAAGCTCGGCCTGCTCGGTGGCTTTCTCCAGCGAAATTACAATATCGCCCAGCATACGCGCCCCGGTTTCGGGGTTCACGTCATAGACGCCGTTTTCCCCCAAGGGGAAGGAAAGCACGTCGGTGGCGGTATCCTTGCCCCGGTGCTCGGCGTTAAGCTGGCGTATCTGGTCGTTGCTCAGAAAGCTGACGCTCACCTCGGCGCTGCCTTCAAAGCCTTCTTTTTTCAGCACCGCTGTGCAGCAGCGCCGGATAAGCAGCCGTATCCCGGTGGGGACCTTTACCGCTTTTTGTCTGTCTGAAATAATTACCTTTATCTTATCCATGGCTATCTGTGCTTCTTGCCCTCCTCATAGAATCTTTCATATGCACGGATAATCTCCTGCACCAGCCGGTGGCGGACAACGTCTTTGTCGCTGAAATGGACGATGCCGATATCGTCGATGTTTCTGAGCACCCGGATGGCCTCGACCAGCCCCGAACGCTTTTGGTCGGGAAGATCTATCTGGGTGATGTCGCCGGTGATGACCGCCCGCGAGTTAAAGCCCATGCGGGTGAGGAACATCTTCATCTGCTCGGGGGTGGTGTTCTGGGCTTCGTCGAGGATGATGAACGAATCGTCCAGCGTGCGCCCCCGCATGTAGGCCAGCGGAGCCACCTCGATGTTGCCCCGTTCGAGATAACGCTGGTAGTTTTCTGCGCCCAGCATATCAAAAAGCGCGTCGTAAAGGGGGCGCAGGTAGGGGTCCACCTTGTTTTGGAGGTCGCCGGGCAGAAAGCCCAGCTTTTCGCCGGCCTCCACCGCGGGGCGGGTCAGGATAATGCGGTTGACCTCGTGGGCTCTGAAAGCCCGCACCGCCATCGCCACCGCCAGATAGGTTTTGCCGGTACCGGCGGGGCCTACCCCCAGCACCACCGTGTTGGCGCGGATGGCGTCGACATATTTTTTCTGGCCGATGGTTTTGGCCTTGACCGGCTTGCCCTTGGCGGTGATGCAGACCACGTCGGCGGCCAGCGCCGAGATGTTTTCTTCCCTGCCCTCATCCACCAGCGACATCATATAGCGCACGTTGTGCTCGGTCAGCACCTCGCCCTTTTCGATGTACTGCAAAAGGCCGCCCACCGTTTTAACCGCCTTGGGCACCTGCTCTTCGTCGCCGCTGACCTTAATCTCAGTGCCGCGGCAGAAGATAGACACGTTATATTTTTGCTCAATCAGCCTGATATTTTCATCGTAGTTGCCAAAGAGGGCCAGCGCATGCTCCATCCGCTCGATGTTTACAATCTGTTCTATCATATAGAGCTATTTCCTTCTTCCTGCCCCTGACGGCGCCGCCGCAGGGCTGTAAAATCCGTCCTGTGACCCGGGTGGGGCTATAGCGCCGCGCCCCTGCTCAAAACGGTTCCCTTCGCCGTCGCCGCAGGCGGGCGTCAGGATTGGGATATGATTCGCCATCAACCCAGGCGGACATTAAGATAAGCGTATAATAACCGTTTTGCGGTTATATAGAACACAGCAATCTGCTTTACCCTGAGGAACACCAAGCCCGTCTTGTGTCTCAATGCTCTCGGGTCCCGTTCGAAAGCTCCGCTTTCGGTAACGGGTGAGGTTATATATAACACAGCGATGCATCCCGCCCCGAGAAAACCCAAACCTGCTTTGTGTTTCAATGCTCTCGGGTACCCGTTCGAAAGCTCCGCTTTCGGTAACGGGTGAGGTTATTATACCATAATAACGGCAGTCTGTAGGGATAACTTTAGTCATTTGGGCAGGCAATTTACAAAAAAAGCGGCTTTGCACCTGATTCTTTGTGAATGCATTGCCCGCCGCTGTGCCGCTATAGCCGCTAAGAGACGACTTGCTCCCCAAGTCTGACAATATTATAGCACAAAAGCATAAAAAATCTATCACTATTTTGTAAATATTTCTGTGGTTTCCGCAATATCCTCCAGCACCCGGTAGCTGGCGGTGAGGGTGAGCCGGTCCTCCTTTTCATCGGCGGTGACGGTGCTGCCCAGCACCTGCCGCCCCGCAAGCTGCACCTTCTCCAGCATGGCAAGCTGGCGCTGCGCCTCCACCATCGCCATGGCGGGGGTAAAGGTGTGGCCAACCTCCTCCAGCATGAAGTATTGGCGGGTAACCAGGCTGATAGGCAACTGAAAACCGATAATATTGGGCTGTGCCGCCGCTTTTTCCAGCTTGTAGGGCTGCTTGGGGGGGCGGCCAATCCACAGGGGCATCTCAAAGCCGAAGGCGTCCAGAGCATACCGCCGGGTCAGGCCGCAGAGGTCATAGCGGGTCTGCTCGTAGGGCACCTCCACCCTGAGCAGATGCACCACCTCGGCCATCACCTTGGCCCGGGCATGCACCAGTTGTATATCGCCGTCCTTTTCCTCCACCATACCGCTGACAATCACATCCCCCTTCATCACCGTGTCGCCCTTTTTCAGCAGCGGCTGTCCGGAGTACACCTCCATGCGGATAATCTGTCCGTCGGCGGTGGCCACCACATTGGTGGGGGTGTCGTTGTCGATGATGGCGGGAGGCAGCACCCGCTCCTTGATTTGAACATGGGCGGCGCTGCCCCGCAGGTTGACGGCAATCCAGCCGATTTTATCCACCCGCAGCATCATCTGCCGCTCGATGTCGCGGGCGTCCAGCGCCGGGCGGTAGCTGCCGGGGCGCACCCCCAGCTCGGCCAGGTTCTCCAGCAGCAGCCGGTTATCCAGCGTGGTGTGGCCCCGCAGGTCGATGGTCCAGATAAAGTTGCCCAGCACCATCAGCAGCGCCACAAAGCAAACCGCCCCCACCGCCAGCCCCCACCGCCAGCGGTAGCGGTGCAGCACAAAGGGCAGCCCCCTTTTACGCAGGATGCGCAGCCGCACCCCCGCCTTTTTGGCGCAGGGCCGCAGGCTGCGGTAGCTGCGCGCCCGGGTGCAGGCGGTAAACCGCCCCCCCGAGCGGCTGGCCCCCCAGACCGGCAGCCCCCGGTGGGCGCAGATGTTGATAAAACGTTCGGGAAAGTTGCCCCATACCTGAAAGCGGCCGCTGCCAAACAGGTACCTGAAAGCTGAAAGAAACATGATGCCCCCCTGCCAACCCGATTTTCACCCGGAAAAGACGCCGGTTTGCCCCGGCGCCCCCATGGCTGAATGCCGGGTCAAGTCTGAAATTCCACCATCAAGATCCGGCCGGTGACCACCGCTGTGCTGTCGGTGACGCAGCGCAGCTCAAGCGCATCCCCCACAAAGCGCACCACCTTGCTGCCGCAGCTGAGGCGCACCCGCTCGGGGGTGTATTCCAGCACCCCGCGGCAGCCCTCTATCACCGCTTCCCGGTTGGAGCTCAGCTCGATATGAACATCGGGGGCAAAGGTACTGCGCTGCTCCTCTAAAAACTCCGAAAGCCCGGCCCCCTTGCGGGTTTTGGGCAGAACATGCTCCCTCTTTTTCTTTTTATTTGCCACCCTGACCACCTCCCTTATCCCTGCCCGGCTCCAAAATGTCTTTCTTCTTTTGAAGCGTTTTGCTGCTGCCGGTGGGGCCGCCACCGGGCAATTCATGACAGGGCGTATCGTCAAAGCGTATGCGAAGGGCACCTGCCCCTCCGCCCCAAAACACCCCGGTGTTTTGGGTTATTTGACTTATATTATTGTTATGCGGGCGGCAGTGGGGTTAGACATCGGCAAAGGCGGGCGCAGCCAGCGT